>JAJDES010000481.1 GCA_029259675.1 Planctomycetota bacterium | reverse complement strand
GGCCATCGGGGCACTCTTGTTGCAATTGGAGCGCATGGGTCTAGCGGACCGCACCATCGTGGCCGTGACCTCGGATCACGGCGAAGAATTCCTGGAACACGGCATGCTCGGGCACGGACGTCAGCTCTTTGATGAATCCGTTCGCGTCCCGTTGATTTTGTCCGGCCCGGGCATCGCCCGCGGTGAGCGCACACAGTCGCGGGTTGAGAATCGCTTCCTGGGGCCCAGTTTGCTGCGTTTGGCGGGCGTGGAGGCGCGCGAGAATTTGATGGGGCGACCCTATCTCCTGGACCCTGAAGAATTGCAACTCTTGGAGAGCCAGCCGACCTACCTTGGGAGCGAATTGGGGTGGTGGCCCGGTCACGGCCAAGCACCCTTGTACGGGGTCCAGCAGGACAATTGGTTCTACGTTTGGTCTCCTTCGCTCTCCGCCGCAGCGGCTGAAGCGGCGCCGTCCGATAAGGACGGAGCTGGGGTGGAGCCCATGTTCCACTCGCTCTTCGATCTCAATTTAGACCCGGAGGCGAAGCGCGACGTTGCAAGCGAACACCCGGAAGTGGCGGGGCGCCTGCGACAAATGATCGCGGAGTTCTTGGACGCTTCCAAAGCCGTTCGCCCAACGGTCTTTGACGGCGGTACTGCTGTGAGTGAAGAGTTGAAGAACTTGGGCTATATCGCGTCGGACGAAGAGGACGAAGAAGAACCCAAATAGAGACGAAGGCGCTGCGATAATTGCGATAGCGCGCATAGGTGATCAATCTGATACTTGAGTTGAGCACTTAAGCAACATTGCGGAGTGAGTTGCACAGCTTGGTCTCGCAATGGATCCGCAAAGTAATCACCTCACAACCCGGTAATTTCTCACTTGCCTGCGATTGAATGGAGCTAGACTGATGTGCACGGGCCCCGGAGAATGGGGAGAGAGCGGCGAGGCTGACACCGCGATGATTCGGGCATTCTGTCCACTCAGTTCGAATTGTTGTTGAGTTCGTCGGCGACCTCACGGAAGCAGACGGTTGTGTCAGTACTCGCCGCGCACCTTCTCCTTGCTTGGGCCCGACCAAACAAGACACCGATTGCTGATCGCGACTCGCGTGTCATGAGAGTTCGTTTCAAAGTTTGATGGCGAGGGCTTGTTGGCGACTGTTGGATTACGACGGTGTTTGCCAAATCAAGCCACTTTGAAATTGCACCGCAGGAACCGAACGGCGGACGCTCACCGAGCCGAACTTCAAGTTGAACTTTGCTTGTCAAAGCCCGCAAGATCGCGCCATAGAGCCGAAGCGGATGCGCAAACAATCAAGGGGCCGTCTTGCATGTCGATTCATTCGCATGCTCCGCTACCCAAGCACTCGGAGCCAAGAGCGCTTCCGAATGGATAAGCGCTGAAAGCGCGATGTCGTTCTAGGCCCCGGAAATGGGGATTCCAAATCCGGCTTCGAGTGGCTGCGTCGATCCTGCTTTGGGTGCCTACGGACTGCGAAATGTTTTCCACCTCACCGAGGAGTTGAAGACTTCCCCAACTGCCCCTCTATTTGAGATTTCTTTGAGCCGATGAAGGTGCTGGTCATTAATCGGACCAAACCCCACATCGCTATGCCCGAAGCACTCGTCGGCCGTCAACCGATCTACAACCTGGAGCTGGAAGTCTACGGATACGAGCTCCTGTTCCGCAGCGGCGGAGACATGACCGCGGATTTCCTCGACGGGGATATGGCCACGTCGCGCGTGATCCTCAACACCTTCCACGAAATCGGCATGTCCGAGGTCGTCGGTGAGCGCCGGGCCTTCATCAATCTGACGCGCGGATTCATCGTGGGCGAGTACGCTCTGCCCGTGCCGCGCGAAGGTGTTGTGCTCGAAGTGTTGGAGAACATTCCGGCTGATCCGGAGGTCCTGCTCGGATTGCAGAAACTTTCGGAAGCGGGCTACTGTTTGGCATTGGATGACTTCATCTTGACGGAGGAGCGCAGGCCTTTGCTGCAATATGCAAGTATCGTCAAGTTTGACCTGTACAACATGAACGAGGAGCAGGTCAAAGAGCAGATCAAAGAGATGCGCAAGCACGATTTGCTCTTGGTCGCCGAGTGCATCGAAACGGTGGAGGAATTTGAGTCCTGTGTAGAAATGGGATTCGACCTCTTTCAGGGCTACTTCCTATCACGGCCCAAAACGGTCACGGGCAAGCGCGTGCCGGAGAATCGAATCGGGGTGCTGCGGGTGCTGGCGAAGCTCATGGATCCCAAATCCGATTTGGATGAATTGGAGCGCTTGATCTCAACCGACGTCACGCTTTCATACAAACTGCTGCGCCACATCAACTCGGCCGCCCAAGGCATGCCGCGCAAAGTGGATTCGGTGCGAGAAACGATCGTACGATTGGGCCGCGATTCAATCCGAAAGATTGTTAGCTTGTTCCTTCTATCGGGGATGGATGATCGCCCCCAGGATTTGATCATTACCGCCATGTTGCGCGGACGCATGTGCGAATTGCTGGGCATTGCGAGCAACATTCCCCAGGCCAATTCCTGTTTCGCCACGGGCATGTTTTCGACCATCGACGCATTGATGGAGTGCCCCATGGAGAGCCTCTTGGCCGAAGTGCCCCTGTGCGACAGCATTCAAGCAGCGCTCTTGGACCGCGAAGGTGTGTTGGGGGAGGCCTTGGAATGCGTCTTGGCCTATGAAAGGGGCGACTGGGAAGAAGTCTCATTCCAAAATTTGACGGGGACCGAAATCAAGTCGGCCTTCTTGGCTGCGGTGAATTGGACCGGCCAAATGGAAATGGAGCTGCGCGGGGCTTGAGGCGATCCCATTGCCTCGCCGCGCCCGCTCGCCCGTTCATCCGATGAATGAGCCGTTTGTGCGTCTTTATCAACTCCTTGCTCCCTCCTGACTGCAGCATGGGCTAGGCTCCGCCCTTCCGCCCAAATTGCGCGCCGACCTGAATTCGCCCCAGCCCCTGTTTGGAGAGAACGAGGGATAGTTCAAGCCCATGACGTCCTCCACCTTTCCCAAGATTATCGAACCCCAGATCGACAACGATCTCCCCATGCAACCTGCCCGAACAAAAGTGGTCGCCACCATTGGCCCCGCTTCCGAGTCGCGCATCGGCGAGCTGATCGACGCGGGCCTGTCCGTGGCCCGGATCAATTTCAGTCACGGCGAGCCCGACGAGCATCGTCGGCGGGTGCGCATCATTCGAGAGGCTGCGGCGGAGCGCGGAGTGCCGATTGGGATCCTGGGTGACATCCAGGGACCGAAGCTGCGTCTGGGGCTCTTCCCCGGCGGCAAGTTGCGCCTGCGCAAGGGCGATCGCCTGCGCCTGGTCCAAGGCGACCACATGGCCGAGCGGGGCGAAATTCCCTGCAACGTCAAGGGCTTCTTGGATGCCGTTGAGCCTGGACACCGAGTTTTCTTGGCGGACGGCGTTGTCGAGATGGTGGTCGAAGCGCGCGGTGTGGGTTCCCTGGTTGCGCGCGTTCGTCGCGACGGATTCATCGGGGACCGCAAGGGCATCAATCTGCCCGACTCGGAACTCGAGATCGAGTTGCCGACAGAAAAGGATCTGCGCGACATCGTGCTCGCGCGCGAACTCGAACTCGACATGTTGGGCGTCAGCTTTGTCGGCTCGGGCGCCGACCTAGAGAAGATTCGCAGCCTTGCACCGGGAATGATGCTGGTCGCCAAGATCGAGCGCCTGTCGGCGCTGGATGAATTGGAAGGCATTCTCGCCGCCTCCGACGGATTGATGGTGGCCCGTGGCGACCTCGGCGTTGAAGTGGAATTGGCGACATTGCCCATGGTTCAGAAAAGGCTGATTCGCAAGGCTATGCAGTCGGGCAAATTCAGTATTACGGCCACCGAAATGCTCGAGTCCATGGTGACTTCGGCGCGCCCCACACGGGCTGAGGTTACCGATGTTGCCAACGCGATCTTGGACGGTACGGACGCGGTGATGCTTTCGGCCGAAACTGCGGTGGGGCGGTATCCGGTTGAAAGTGTGCAGATGATGACGCGCGTGGCCCAATCGGTTGAAGGCTCGCAGCAGTATCGCGATATGCCGTCGGTTGCCTTCCGCAGTTCGGAGCCGACCTTCTCCAACGCGACGGCTTTGGCTGCGACTCAAGTTGCGCGCGCCTTGAAGCTCAAAAAGATCATCTGTTTCACAGAGACCGGCAACACGGTGCGGCAGTTGTCGCGCTATCGCCCCACGGCTGAAATTGTTGCGGTTACGCCAAATGTTTCAACCTATCGGGGCATGTCGATCCTGGCCGACGTTCGCCCGATTCTGCTCGAACGCGGTGGGGACTTGAACGTGATGTTGGTCGACGCCTTGGATCATCTGACCAAACACGGGATGTTGGAGGACAAAGAGGAAACTGTCTTCGTCGCCGGAGTCCCCCTGGGTAAGTCTCGTAGCACCAACCTCCTCAAGCTGCACCGAGTGGGCGAGCACTTCACATTTGGCTGATTTTAGTTCGCCGCGCGCCTTGCTTTGTGTTGATTGAGTCGAGCGTCCTTTGGCGCACATGCCGAAGTGGTGCCTAAGCGATGGCCCTTGGGTGAGACTTCACGTGATGAGTGAAGGGTCATTCCTAGCGAAAATTTACGGGTGTGCGCTCCTATGCATCCCGTTTTCGTTGGATACGATTGCAGCGCTATACATATTGGATTTTCCGGGTTTCTAAATGCGCGTACCGAAAATATGACAAAGCTTTGGAACACTATTGCCTAGGTGCACCGTATTTAGCGAAGAGGGGCGCCCATGGAGGGTGGAGCTGCTTTGAAACGACCGAATGGCTCGCTCGAATGCGGACTTGAATTTGAAGCTCGACGCGGCCCGATCGGTGCCTCGCCAGGGGCTCAAAAATGGGCTGCTTAGGAAGGCTTTTTGGAGTTTCAGCGAGTGCGAAATCGGGGTGAAGTTGATTCAACTTGTCAATAGGAAGTCGCAAAAATGAGTTCGGGAGAAAGTCTCCCTGAGGATTCCTACATCTCTCGATTGACGTAGCTGTAAGTTCGAGGATGATTGGTCGCCCTCGCCCCCCCATGATTGACAAAGCACGCTTTGAAACGCCTCGGTTCGGGGCCCTCCGCCGCTTCTTCCGAGCGAATCGTCGCCTGGAGGAAGACGAAACCCAAACGGCTCGCGTGCTTTGCATCGCCAGCGGCAAGGGAGGCACTGGAAAGAGCATTGTCGCCTCCAATTTGGCGGCAATCCGAGCCCAGGGCGGTGAGCGCGTGTTGCTGGTCGATTTCGACGCGGGCTTGGCCAATGCGCACCTCCTCTTGGGGCTCGCGCCGCGCTACGACCTCGGTCATGTGATGACCGGAGAAGTTGAAGCCGAGGAGGCTCTCGTTGAGGGCCCCAATGGATTGAAGTTGCTTTCGGGCGGCGTCGGCCGGCACGCCCTGGCCAATCCCACTCGGCGTGAGTTGGATCGCCTATTCCGCGCCCTGGGGCCCCTGGAGAATGATTTTGACCTGGTCATTATCGACCACGGTGCGGGCCTTGGGTACGCGACGGTGGCTCACCTGGCGGCCGCCAGCACGCTGTTGATCGTCACCAATCACGAAGTGACGGCGCTCTCGGACAGCTACGCGCTCTACAAGCGGGCGCACATGGTCAATCCCCACATTCGCAGCGGGTTGGTTGTCAATCGAAGTCCGGGTGAGGACGTGGCCAGCGCCGCTTGGAAGCGCTTCCGCACCGCTTCGCAGCGCTTCTTGGGGCATAGCCCCGAATACATCGGTTGGATTCCGGCCGACCCGGCAGTCTTGGCCAGCGTGCAGGAAAGGGTTCCCGTAACCGTTTCGCGGCCCGATGCGCCGGCCTCGGTGGCTCTCTCCACTGTTGCGGAGTGGCGCTCGATCGAGCATGCGCGTTCCGCGAAGGCCTTCTTCGACAAGGCCCGCCGCGCACTGCGCTGAGCGTTCGGGAACTGGGGGGTTGGCTTGCCAAGGGCTCTCCAAAAGTGGCCCATTCCCGCCGAAATGGGGGAGCCGAGTGATCTTTTGTGCCGCACAGTCTGCCATTCGCACTATCGAAACGTGCGCAGAGCATGTGGACGCGCCACGCGACCAAATCTACCCCCGAGCTGAGTTTGGTCCGAGACCTACTTCAGGTGGTGTCTACTCCACAATTCAGCCCAGCATATCGTGGTTGGCACTTGCCAGAGGCTCGTCCAGAGTCCATAAACGGCATTCGCTCGCAAGCTGTTGCGGGCGGGTTCCATATGCAAGTTCTAGCCCTGGCAAATCAAAAAGGAGGCTGTGGCAAAACCACGGCTGCGATCCACTTGGCGGCCGCTTTGGCGGAGTCCGGGGAACGCGTGCTTTTGATTGATTTGGATCCCCAGGCCCATGCCACCCTCGGCCTCGGTCAAACCTCCTTTGAGGGCCGAGGCTTGGTGGATGTGCTCCTGGACGGCCGACCGCTGGACGAGATTGCTCGCATTCTGCCCTACGGCTTTCACCTCGCTCCCGGCTCCCTGGAGTTGGGCGAGTTTGAGGAGGTCGCGGCTCGCCGTTTGTATCCCGAGCGAACCCTTGAGCGCGCATTGGATGGCATGGACGCCCTCTGGGATTGGGTCATCATTGACTGTCCCGCGCGCGCGGATGGAGTCTTGACGGCCAATGCCATTCGCGCCGCTTCGACTGTGGTGCTCGTGGTGGAAACGGGCGCTTTTGCGCTCCAGGGCGCTGTGCGCGCGACCCAACTCTTCCGGGAACTTTCGGGAGAGCTTGGCCGCGAGCTGGATTTGCGTGTGCTCGCCACCATGTTCGAGCGAGAAAAGCCGTTTGCACACGAACTCTTGATCGCCCTTCAAAGTCGCTTCGGTCCGCAACTCTTCGACGAGGCGATCGCCATGGCCGATGAGCTGCGCATGGCGGCACTGATGGGGCAGCCCGCCCAGACCTTCGCTCCTAAGTCTAGGGCTGCGCGGCAGTTTGCGAGTCTCGCTGCCGAAGTCGTGCAAGCCCTTGGCCCCCGTGCCGCGCGACGCGCAGCGCTTGAGGACCTCGAGCTCCGCCACGGCCGAGCGCATCCTCAAATTCCCCTGCCGAGCGACCCAATCGTCTCGGTTGGCCTGGCGCTTCCCAAGCTCGATTACCGGGAGGCGGTGGGGGACTTGGGTTTCCGGGGACCCACTCGCGGGTCTGGTGGGCCTCGGTCAACCGGGCCCGGGGATTCCTTGGGGTCCCAGTAGCTTAAGCTGCCCCCTGCGGGATCGCAGTTGCCCAAGCTACGCAGGCCCCAATGGGAACTGGGTTTGTGCCCATTGCCACGGAACAAGTCGGTGGTCTTGGTTGCACCCGAGGCCAATCGCATCTTCAATCTCTCATCGACTGCTCTCATCAACAGGACACTTCAGACCGGCCTCAAGAAGGCTTCGGAATAGCTCCAATGGATACCCTGGCATTGCTCTGCAACTTGCACGCTGACGGACCGGAGACCCTGCACCGGCTCCGCACCGCCGGTTGGGACTCCTTGGCGGAGCTATCCGACGTGGAGCCCGGTGAATTGGCCAAGGCCCTGGATGTCACGGCGACCCGCGCGAAGCGCTTCCAGCGCGAAGCCCAATACTTGGCGACGCGCTTGGGCGATGACCCCGACAGCAATGAAGGTCCGATCTTCAAGACCGGTTGGTCCGAATCGAAACCCGAGGTGAGCGGTTCTCCCGAAGGGACAACCAAGGGGCGCAAAAAGGGCCGGGCTGCGACCACAGAATCGAACGCGCCGACCAAACCGATTCCGGCGGCGGCGGCCGAGTCCGCACGTGCTTCCGAGG
>JAJDES010000049.1 GCA_029259675.1 Planctomycetota bacterium | reverse complement strand
GAGCGCGTGCCGCGCAACGCGCCGCAAGTATTCAATCTTGGGGCCCTGGAGTTCAGTGTCATGTTCCACGATGGTCGTCTCGCCGCTGACGCGAGCCAACCCTCCGGCTTCATCTCACCCGCCGGTGCCGACCTTCCGCTGGGCTTGGACAACGCCCTCGCCGCCCAAGCGATGTTCCCCGTCACTTCGGCCACTGAAATGGCCGGACAGCTTGGGGAGAACGATCTGGCCGACGCTGCCGACGCAGGCAATCTCGCCGGTCCCGGAGGCGTGTGGGAGATCCTCGCTCTCAGGCTTCAAGCTATCCCAGAATACGTAACCCTCTTCCAGGCCGCCTATCCCAATATTGCCGGCGCAAGCGACATCACTTTCGTGCAAGCGGCCAACGCACTTGCGGCCTTTGAGGCGGAAGCGTGGCGCTTTACGAATTCGCCCTACGACCGCTTTCTCGCCGGCAACACCCAAACCATGAGCGGCGAGGCCAAGCGCGGCATGCGACTCTTTTACGGCAAGGCCGGTTGCGCAAGTTGCCACTCCGGTCCGTTCCAAAGCGATCAAAGCTTCCACGCCATCGCCATGCCGCAGATTGGTGCGGGCAAGGGCGACAACCTGCCCGGATACTCCGACGGCCACGACGACTTCGGCCGCGAGCGCGAGACCGGCGACTTCGCAGACCGCTTCCGTTTCCGGACGCCGACGCTACGCAACGTCGCCCTGACCGCTCCCTATGGTCACGCCGGTGCCTTCGACACCCTCGAGTCGGTGGTACGCCACCACCTCGACCCCGTTACCTCGCTCAACAACTACGACCGGAGCCAGGTCCGACTGCCCTCGCGAGCCGACCTCGACGCCACCGACTTCCTTGTGATGGACGACCCGGTCCGCGTCGCCGCCATCGCGGCTGCAAACGAACTCAATCCGATCGATCTCAGCGACCGCGAGATCGGCGCCCTGCTCGCTTTCCTCCATGCGCTGACCGACCCCGCCTCGCTGGACATGAGCAATGACGTTCCGAAAGCCGTCCCCAGCGGCCTGACCATGGCCGAGTAAACGGCAAGCTGCGAAAGCGCGAACCCAAGGGCCGGAGCTTCGAGAGCTCCGGCCCTTTTTCGTTTCCCAGGGGATTTTGATCGCCAACTCCCGCGTCGCCGAAATCCCCGTGATGCCCAAGCATCCGGCTTTGCAAAGCGCACACCTTCGGCACCGCCAAACGCCAAGATGCGCCTACCAATGCCGAAAATTCGCGTGGTCCCAACCACACACAGGTGGGCGCTCGAATTGCTTGGAATCCGAATCCCTAGCCGCGAGAGGGAGCGTTGTTGCCCTCATGGGCGCGCCGAATGAGGGGGGTGCAACCCGGCGCTCCTCCAAGCAAGCTTCCACGATCGACGCAAAGGGAACGAGGCATGCCGAAATACTTAATCGAGCGTGAGATACCTGGGGCGGGCAAACTCAACCCCGCCGAGCTGCAGGGGATCTCCCAAAAATCCTGCAGTGTGCTGCGCAAACACGGCCCTGAAGTGCAGTGGGTCCAGAGCTACGTAACCGGCGACAAGATCTACTGCATTTACATTGCGCCCGACGAAGACGCTATTAGCGAGCACGCGGAGATGGGAGAGTTTCCAGCAAACTTAATCTCTGAAATTCGCACCGTCATCGACCCGACAAATGCGGAATAGGAAGCGCGGTCGAAAATCGCGCCGACCCCATTCAAGCCGCGAATGCGCGTCAGCACAATGAGTGCCGATGCAAGGCAACTGGAATGGGTTGCATCGGTTTGCGGCCTCTCCAACGCACTCTCGGCGAGTCCAGATCAATGCTAAGCGCATCCCTGCGAATGCGCTCCGTCCCAAATCGTCGGCTCATACTCGATTCCCGCGCTTACACCTGGGTCGAAATAGCAAAGCCAATATCAGCCCGTATTGCGCAGGCCGCGGGCAATACCGCGCACGGTTTGGATCAGCACGCGTTCGAGTTCGCGGTCTTGTCGGTCCCCATCGCGCCAGCGGCGTAGGAAGTCGACCTGCACGAAACTCATCGGATCGACGTAGGGGTTGCGCAGCCGGATCGAGCGCTGCAGCGTCGGATCGCGCTCGAGCAATGCGTTTGCTTCGCGCAGCTCAAGCAGCATGTCGATCGAACGGGCGTGCTCGTCGCGAATGACGGGAAACAGCCGCGTACCGACGTCGCCGGCGAGTTGCGCGTAGCGCGACGCGATGTCGAGGTCGCTTTTGGCGAGCACCATCTCAACGTCGGACAAGAACGTATCCAGAAAGGGCCACTCGCGCACGGCGCGCCGGACCGTGTCGAGCCCATGGGCTTCCATCGCCGCAGCCAAGCCCGTGCCCACGCCGAACCATCCGGGCAGCACGGCACGAGATTGCGTCCATGCAAACACCCACGGGATTGCGCGCAGATCTCCGACACCGCGCATCTCCCGCCTGCGCGCGGGCCGCGAGCCGATGTCGAGCCGCTCGATCACATCGATCGGCGTCATGTCCTGGAATAGTGCAGGGAAGTCGGCTTCGTCGTGCACGAGCGCGCGGTATTTCACGCGACTTGTCGCACTCAAGGTATTGGCGATCTCGCGCTCGACCTCGCTGGCGGCCTTGGCCGAATCGCCGCCGGCCGTGCGTTCAAGCAGCGCCCCGAGACTAACTTCAAGCGTGCGCTCCGCGATTCCGCGCAGTCCGAACTTCGCACCGATGATCTCGCCCTGTTCCGTCGCGCGCACATGTCCGCCCAGTGCGCCGGGCGGAGCGGCCAAGATACCTGCCCGCGGCTTGGACCCGCCGCGACTGGTCGAACCACCGCGGCCGTGAAAGAACGTGATTTGCAATCCGAGCTCTTCAGCCGCGGCCACCAACCTCTCCTGCGCGCGATCGAGCCCGACACGCGAGGCCGCAATGCCCCCGTCCTTATTGCTGTCGGAGTAGCCCAGCATCACGATTTGCCGGCCACCCCTCGCCGCCAAGTGGGACGCGTAAATTGGATTTTGCGCAAGCGCTCGCAACACCTCCGGACCGGCTTCGAGGTCGTCGACCGTTTCGAACAGAGGAGCAATGTCCAGCGGCACGCGACCATCTGCTTCCACGCAACCACCGGCGCGCGCCAGCAAAAGGACTGCAAGCGCATCGTCCGCTCCCTTGGCCATGGAGATCACAAACGGCCCCACTGCGCGCTTGCCGTATTGAGCAAGCGCCTCCGCCAACGCGCGGAATACTTCTAAGGACTTCCCGGTCTCCTCGCCCTGAGAGTTCGCCACGGGCACGGAACTGTTTGCAAGCGCTTTTGCGATGCGGGCCACCCGCTCAGCGGACGGTCGCTCGAAAAATTCCGGATCGCCAATGAGTTCTCCCGCGACGCGACGGTGCACTTCGGCGTCTTGGCGCGCGTCGAGCGTCGCGAGATGGAAGCCGAATACATCAACGCGCCTGATGGCACGCTGCACCAACGCCAGTCCGGCGCGCGCGCTGCCGTGACCCTCGAGACTGCGTGCAACAAGATTTAGATCGGCGCGAAACTCTTCGGGCGGGCCGTAGCCGTGCTCAGCCGCGCGCCCCTTGCGAGCGAGGCGAGCGTCCATCAACCACAGGAACTGGCGATAGGGCATGTCCACGTATTGCCGCGGCACAGCCGCAAAATCTTCGGGCATGCGCGCCGCGTACTCTTGAATGCGTTCGACCAGGCGCACTTCAACACCTACGCGACCGGTCGATTGGGACAAGTGTTCGTGCAGCCCGCGCAGCTCTTCCCGGTAACGGCGCAGTGCCAGCTCCAGGTGACGCGACAAAGTGGCGCGAATCGTGTCCGCGCCGACATTGGGGTTGCCGTCCATGTCGCCGCCGACCCACGAGGCAAAGCGCACCACGGGCTGCTCAACGGCAATGGGCCGACCAAACGCAAGTTCCAGTGCGCGCTCGAGCTCTTCGTGCAGTGCGGGAACAATGCGATACAACACATCGGAGAGAAAGAAGAGCACGTGCTCGACTTCGTCGGCAACCGCGGGACGTTCGGGAAGCTGTTCCTCGGTTTGCCACGCGGCGGCAATCTCAAGCGCGATGCGCTCTTCAATCTTGCCAAGGGCGACCGGGTCGAGGGCTTCACCTTGGAAGCGCTCGACAAGCGCGCGCGCCAGACGTTGATCTTTCCTCAGCATGGTGCGCCGCACCGATTCCGTCGGATGGGCCGTGAAGACCGGTTCGACCAACAACGATTGGAGCGCGGCCGTCACTTCTTCCGCCGTCGTACCGCGCCGCGCCAACTCGCAAGCTGCCGCGCGCAAACTGCCCGGCTGCGGTTCGCCCGAACGCAAGTAGTCAATCCCCCGCCGCAGTCGGTGAACTTGCTCGGCCGTGTTCACGACACCGAAGTAAGCACTAAACGCACGCACGATGTCGAGCGCGCGCGCGGGTTCCAAGTCATCGAGCAACTGCTCCAATTCCGCACCGGCTCCTACATCCGACTTGCGCCGGCGCCGCGCAGCCAAACGCGCAGCCTCGACAGTTTCAAACACGCCGGCCGGCGCCAGCTCGCGCAGGAGTTCACCAAGCAATGCGCCGAGCCAGCCCACATCGCGACGCAAGGGCCGATCCTTAGGGGCGAAACGAACCTCTTCCGAGCGATTGGATGTGGAGCGCATGGCGATACAATACGAAATCGGGCACTAGTCGAAATCTAATATGGCCACAACATCACGCTGGTATGGGACTGGACTCGCGGCTGTCGCTTTCGCGCTCGGAAGTGCCTGCGCCCAGACGCCCTCCCTGTCAGACTCAAACGGGGATCCACAGCGCGCGCTTGCTGCGGACCTCGTGATTCGAGACGTCACTGTCATCGACGGTACAGGCGCAGCGCCATCAACCGTGCGCACCGTTGTCGTTGCCGATGGACGCATCATCGAGATCCTGGGCGGGACCTTCGACGGCTCCAGTGAATTGGAGATCGACGGTCGGGGCCTATTTCTCATCCCCGGGCTGATCGACGGGCATTGTCATCCTTCGATTGCGGGCTTGAGATCCCCCGATGGTCCGGAGTTCTACGGCGCGGTGTTCGAACCCATGGTGCGCTTCGGCGTGACTTCGGCGGTTCTCTACGGGGGCTCACGGGGAAGCTACGCGAGCATGGCCGACATGTCGCTCAAGAGTGAAACCCGTGAAGTGAATGCTCCGCGCATTTTCTACACATCCCCCATCGTCACCATTGACGACGCCCATCCGATTAAAACCTATGCCTCGGACGCGTGGGTCGAGAACTCCACGATTCTGATTCCGCGCTCCATTCAGGACATCGACAAAATTGTCGCCGAGGCTGCGCTCCACGATGTGATCGGCATCAAGATCATCGTGGAAGACGGACCTACGCCACCGTTTATCGAGCCGATGCCCACAGCCTGGGTGCGCCGGTTCGTGCAACAAGGCAATGAACTGAGCGTCCCGATCTACGCTCACGTCAGCGACATGCACGAAGTGCGCACGTGTGTCGAAGCCGGCGTGCACGCGCTTGTGCACTTCTGGGGAGTCCAGCTCGATGGGAACGAAGATGCAGACCTGCTCGATTCGATGGTTGCACAGGAGATCTCCTGGGTGACGACTCTCGTCCTCGGGAGAGGTCTGGCCTATTCCCCTCAGCATCCGGAGTGGCTCGATCGCGAGGAAATCCAATCTGCATTTGAGCCCGCTCTACTGGATTCGATTCGCGCAATCGGATCCGCCGCGCAAGCGCGCGAGTTGCTCGAAATCTGGACCGGTGATCCCGACTTGTCACTTGAGGAGTTTTTCGCGCCCGACGTCGCCGGAATCCAATCGGCCTATCGGCGCGGCGTCAACATCGTCCTCGGTACGGACCTGGGCAACAACTATGTCCTGCCGGGTATCTCATTACATGAGGAGATGGAGATCCTGCAGAACGGCGGAATAAGCCCGGCCGACATCCTTCGCATGGGCACGCACAATGCGGCGAAGATGATCGGACGCCTCGACGACCTGGGGACGATTGAAGTCGGGAAACTCGCGGACATGGTGCTCCTCAAGGAGAACCCGCTACTCGACATAACGAACGCGCTCGCGATCGAGCGAGTCTTCATCAGCGGCATGGAAAGATAGAGCTGCGAGCAATACCGGCCCGCCATGCTCAGGCCGAGTTGGATCCGCTCCTGTCGCTGGACTCCTCCGCTACGAAATATCTTAGAAGACGTGGGCGGGGCTGGGTCGTGACCATCAGCGGGCATCGCCAGAGATCTCCTTGTCCGGCATCCCGGGCCATGAAACTCCAGATCTGAGTGCTGAGCGGTGCGGTCACCTGGACGTGAACGCAGGCCCTGCTCGGATCCGCATCCTGGCTACACACACATCGCCATTGTGGGTTTCGGCTATCCTGGCACCTGTGAACCGAGTCTCTGCCGGTTCGCTAGGTTCGGATTACCCCAAAGCAATGCCCTTTCCACGCCCCAAGTCGATGGCGATACTGCCGGCTCGGGCGTGCTCGATGTTGCCTGCAACGGGCACATTCACACATCAAAGGTGAAACCAAAGCAATGACCACTTCCTCGCTCTGCACGGCTCTCTTGTGTCTTCTTCCCGCGATGGCCGTGTGCACTTTCAGTACCACCGAGCCAACAATTAGTCAGGATCAGTCCGCGCCGGAAAGGCCGCTGTCCAAGAAAGAAAATGCCATGCAGATTCATTATCTCGAAATCGTCACACCCGACTTGGATGCGATGTGCAGCACGCTGGAAAAAATGCACGGCGTGAAATTCAGCCAGCCCGCGCCCGAATTAGGAAATGCACGCACGGCCACACTTAAGGGAGGCGGCCAGATCGGCGTGCGCGCTCCGATGCGCCCAGACGAAGATCCCGTTGTGCGGCCCTACCTCTTGGTCGACGACATCGAGTCTGCGATCGAGGCGGCCAAGGCGGCCGGCGCCGAGATTGCCATGCCTCCCATGGAAATGCCCAACCGCGGCAAGTTCGCCATCTACATCCAAGGCGGCATCCAACACGGCCTCTGGCAGATCTAACCAGTCAGCGCTTCGACGCTCTCGCGCCGGGCTGCGCCGGAACGAGGCGTTGCAGTGGTGACCCCGCTCCGTATTCCCCATGAATCTTGCATCCAAAACCGTATGGCTTTTGATCGTCGTGATTTTCTGCTGGCAGCACTTCTCCCGTGTTGAAGGTGCGGAGAGCTCGCAAGCGCGACCAGCAGCGAATCAAGATCAAAAGCAGAAGCAAAAACGGCGGAAGTCAAGCTTGGGAGGATCCGAGCCTCAACCGCAAGGATCGCTCGACCAACTCAGCTTCGTTGATGCTCACCTGCACCTCAACGACCTCGAGATGGCCGGGAAGTTCATGACCGCACGTGGCATTACCAGTGCAATCGTTTTCTGGGGCCGCGACAGCACGAATGAAGATCTCGCCAAAGCGGCCAAAGAACAGCCCGAACGATTCTTCCCGTTCTACTCCATATCCCCCGAACGAAAAGCCTATCGGGGAGCCTGGGAAAAAGTGGACCTGGGTTTGCTCGAGCAAGTTGACGCGGCTCTTGCTTCGGGAACCTTCGTAGGCATTGGTGAACTGTCTGTCACACACTTTCCGAGCAGCAACTTTCCGGAGGCGAGTTACGGTCCGCTTCATCCCCTGGCCCTCGGACTCTTTGAGCTAGCGCGAAAGCACGGCGTGCCCGTCAATGTGCACTGCGAGATCACGGACCTAGAAGATTTCGCCACCGTGCTCGACCGCTTTCCCGACGTCACGGTGATTTGGGCGCACGGTGGATATTCGCCCTACGTGATCGCGGAACGGATGCTGAAGTCGCACCCCAATCTCATCTACGAGTTAAGCGCTCGAACGTGGCGTCACCACCCAAGATCACCGGAGTACACGATCTACGCGGATGATCTCAACGTGTGGCCGCGCTGGCTCGAATTGATCGAGACGCATTCAAAGCGCTTCATCGTCGGCACCGACGCTGCACTCCATTCCCTCGAGCGCTCCCTCGACCAAGCCGCAGGCGTTCAGCGCCTACTGGAGCAACTCACCCCTGAAACGCGAAAAAGCGTGGCCCACGGCAATATCCAAAGAGTGCTCTCTGGATCGGATTGAAGGCGGCTCGCTCAGCGGCCTTCTCTCTCTCTTTCTCCCCCTAGGTCAGCGGGTGAAGAGGAGTGGTGACCCCGTGGGGATTTGAACCCCAGTCGCCAGGATGAAAACCTGGTGTCCTAGGCCTGACTAGACGACGGGGCCACCGAGTGAGCGGGGAAGTTAAGCAGTGCTCCTGGGGCTGTCAACGATTGGAAGCGGCTTTGTTGGGGCGAGATTGTGACAGCGGGAAAGCTGCGGCGAGCGGCTCAGGCGGGTTGCCAGCCGGCGGCTTCCAGGCGCGCGAGTACGTGGCGGTATTCGCGCTCGAGGCCGTCCACCAGCACTTGGCTGCGATTTTGATTCGGATCGGCGAGCAGGTCCCAGGTGTAGGTTTCGATTTCGAGCTGGAGTTCGCTGCTGCCCCACCGCTCCGGTTCGGCGAGCACGTGCTCCAGGGCTCGATCGGCCCAGGCGGCCGTGCTCGATAAGCCCCCCAGACGCGCGTCCCCCGCCGCGGCGAAATCCACGGGCACGTGGTAGTGGCAGCGCCACTCCTCGCATTCGAGCCAGGGGCTTTCCGGTTTGACGACCTCCTCCGCAAGTTCGGGCAAGTCGCCGGCTTGCAGGTGCACCTCGCCGCTGCGCCCCAGTTTGCGACCCGTCACTTGATGCAAGTAAGCCGGCTCGTCCATGGCCAAGAGTCGCTCGCGGCCGGCGACGTTTTGCCCGGGATTCGCCAGTGCGATGGCATTGGACAGTTGCACCTTGCCGATCGGCACGCCCGCGGCGGTCAAATTGTCGAAGGCCGCCAACGGGTCTTCGAACTCTACAGCCGAGTGGCAGGTGTCAAAACACGAGCCCAAATGCCGGGACAAAATCGGTGCGGGATCGCCCCATCCTTCGTCCTCGAAGATGCTGGCCGCGCGCTCGCGAATCCGTTGCATCAAGGTCACAAACTGTTGCGTGTCGCCGGCGCTCGAACGCGGCTCCGGTTCGATCGACAGGATGACCCTGCGGCCCGTGCGCTCTTCAAAGGTCGCCAAAAAGGCTGCGAAACAGGCTAAGTTTTCCGCGACTTCCGCGCGCATCGCATCCGTCTTGATGGCCGTTCCGAATCCCCCCGCATGGGTTGAGATTGAGATGTGAGCGGAATCCTGTCGCGCAAGCGCGTCGGCCAAACGGGTCACCTGTGCGCTGAACTGCACGCGCTCCGCCTCTGTCCAATCGGGGCGAAAGACTCTTTCCTTCAGACCGGCTTGACCGAATCCGGCGAAGGGAAAGGCGTTGAAGGTAAATGCGTCCAGTCCCGAGTCGCTGAGGAAGGCCGCGAGTTCACCGCACTCCCGTCGCCCCATCTCCGAATCCAAGTGCTGCGCCAAGCTTCCGGGCAAATAGAGGCCCACGCCGAAGACCCCCGTGCAACCGAGTCGTTCGCGCAATGGCAGAGCCAACTCCGTCAGGGCCTTGCGAACACCTGTGGCGGTATCCGCGGGAGCTAAATTCATGCAGTAGCCCAACCGCAATGCGCGGCCCTGGCGCTGCGGGTGGTGGAAGCGCATGGGGTTGTTGGAAACCCGAGGGGCCTAGCCGAGCGCGATGCCCTCGTCGATCAGGAGCACCGGAATGTCTTCACGGATCGGGTAAGCAATCTTGCCGTCTTCGCGCACCAAACCGGCGTCGAGGGCTTCCTCGACTTTGGCGCCGCCGACGTTCGTCAGGCCGCCGGCTTCCACCTTGGCGTTGAGCGCTGCAACTTCCTCGGCCGTGGCCTCGCGCAGGGGCTGGTGGGTTTCGGGGCAGGCCAGGATTTCGAGCAGGTCTTTGTCGATCACGTTATTGGGCTCCGTTTGCTCGGGGCTGGTCCGGGGCGGGTCGGATTCGGGACGCCCGGATTCAGGACGTTTGCCCGCCGGGCTATTGCCGGGCCGGCGGCT
>JAJDES010000480.1 GCA_029259675.1 Planctomycetota bacterium | reverse complement strand
GCCTCGCGAGCCCTATCTAATGCTCGGCCTCTGGGAGTGGATCGGTGCTGGTGTGCCGCCCGGCCTTCAAAGCCGGTTGGGTTTCGTGAACAGCGGGACCGGTGGGTTCGATTCCCATGCACTCCCGCCAAACACCGCCCGCCAAGCAAGCCCGGGGCCCAAGCGATGGAACTGCCGCCCTACACCGTTCGAGAGTATGAGCCGGGGGATGAAGTCGGCATCTTGGAGACCTTCAACCGGGTCTTCGCCGAAATCGACCCGGGCTTTGTGCCGCGCAGCATGGACACGTGGAACTGGCTCTACCGCCAAAATCCATCCGGCTGGCGCATCTACGTGGCCATTACCGATGAGGGTGAGGTGATGAGCCAGTACAGCGGCATCGCCCAGCGCATGATCCTCGAGGGCGGGCCGGCTTACTTCAGTCAAGCGCTCGACTCGATGACCGATCCCAAGTATCGGCGCGGGCTCAAGCGACCGGGGTTCTTCGTGCTCACGGGCTATCCCTACGCTGCCAACTACGGTGGCGCGCCGCCCGACAAGGACGTGATCATGTGGGGCTACCCCGTGCCCCAGGCCTGGCGCATCGGCAAGAGCTTCCTCAAGTACGAGATCGTCCGCACCCAAAACAAGTTGGTCAGCGAGCCGCAAAAGATCCTCTTGGGTGCGGCCCCCGGGACCGAAGTTGAGAGCGTGAGTGAGTTTCCTGAAGGGGTAGATGCCTTCTTCGATTCTTGTTCGAAGGAACACGGCGCAATCGCCGTGCGCGACAAGGCTCAATTGGATTGGCGCTATGTTCACAATCCTTTGCACGAATACTCGATCGGCGTGGCGCGCCGCGCCGGTGAAGTCGTCGGTTTCGCGGTCTTTCGCGTGGGGACCTTCGATGGCGACGAAGACGGACTCCTGTGCGATTGGCTGGTCAAGCGAGGCGATCGCAGGGCGGCCGAAGCGCTCCTGGCCTGGACTGTGGAGCGCGCCGAGGAGGCGCAATGCGAACGGGTGACGGCTGTTTTTCCCGACACCATCGATGAGTGGCTCTTCTTCCAAAACGCGGGCTTCCGCGTGCGGCCGACGCGCTACTTCATCATCGGGCGCAATTACGTGAAGAAGTACAACATGCCCTGGTTGCACTCGAATTGGTTCTACACCCTCGGCGATTCGGACCTGTGTTGAACAGAGGGAGCTGAGCGCCTCATGACGAACTACGAGATTCGAGAATACCGCCCCGGCGATGAGCAATCGCTGCTCGAGACTTTCAACGTGGTCTTCGGCGAGCGCGAAGCGCAGTTCGTGCCGCGCAGCATGGAGGAGTGGAAGTGGGCGCACTTGGACAACCCGGCCGGCTTCCGTCTGTTCCTGGCGCTGGCGGACGGCAAGGCGGTGGGCCAATTCGCCGGTCATCCGCTGCGCAGTTGGGTGGCGGGGGAGGAGCGCACCTTCGTGCATTGCGTCGATTCCATGGTTCACCCCGAACATCGGCGCGGACTCAAGCGACCCGGCCTATTCGTCAATATCGCCAAGGCCTACTTCGCGGCCTACGGCGGTCCCGACAAAGATCAGGTGCATTTTGGAATGCCGATCGAGGAAGCGGCTCGCATCGGCAAGACCTTTTTGGAATACGGTCATGTGCGCAACCAAGTGTTCTTGGCGCGCGAAATCGGTGCGGGATCTACGCAATTGCCGCCATCGGTGCGCAAGATTGAACGCTTCGATCACCAGTTGCGTTGGCTCTACGACCGCTGTGTCGGTCTGTGGGGGGCCAGCACCATTCGCGACGACAGCTATTTCAACTGGCGCTTTATCGATCACCCCAAACACGCCTACCACTGCCTGGGGGTCTATGACGCGGAAGAAGTCTTGCGCGGTGTCGCCGTTTGTCGTCGGGCCAAGTGGTTGGCCGATGACGTCGAATGGATCGTCGATTGGCTGGTGCCGCCCGACGAACCGGAAGTCGGAGAGCTCTTGCGACGGGCCGTGATGGCCCTCGCCCGCAGTGACAACGCTCCCGCTGCCTCCATCTTGCTGCCCGAGTGGTCACCTTGGTTTGAGGATTTCCAAGCCGCCGGTTGGCTGGTGCACCCCAGCATTTACGTCATGTGGACCCGTCACTTTCACGCCAAGCGCGAGCCGGGCTGGCTGCGCAACCATTGGTGGTATCAGTTGTCGGATATGGACTTGGTCTGAGCCCCCTTTGTTCGGGGCCCCCGGCCGAGCCTCCACGCTCGGCACAATTGAATCCGCACGGGATTCTGGGCGGAGGGGCTTGTCCCTGAAGTAAGATCAGAGCCATGGCACGACTGATTTCGATTCTGTCGTGGCTGCTGCTCATCGGCACCACGGCCCGAGCGGGCGGAGTTACGCACATGCGCATCGAGGGCGCCCTCGATGGCGGCACCTTGAGCCATCTGCGGCGCGCCGTGGAGGGAGCCGAGGAGCGCGACGACCTATTGCTGGTCGAGTTGGATACTCCCGGAGGCGAAATCGAATTGATGTGGCAGCTCGCGCGGGCACTGGCCCACGCTTCGGAGTCGGGCATCACTACAGTCGCCTGGGTTAATGATCGAGCGCTCTCTGCGGGTGCCTTGGTGGCTCTCGCCTGCGATCGGATCGTCATGCGCTCGCGCGCATCGATCGGAGCGGCCACCGCCGTGCGCATCGGTCCCACGGGCTTGATGCCGATTTCGACCGACCCGGGTGTCCAGGAGAAGTTCAACTCCGCTTTCAGATCGCAGTGGCGCGGATGGGCGGAGGAGCACAACCGGCCCGGAGTTTTGGCCGAAGCTATGGTCGACGCGAGCGTGGAAGTCTTCTTGGTCGAGCGCGAACTCGAGCGGCTATTGGTTTCCGGTTCGGAGTGGGACGACATGAAGCGGCGCGGAGAACCCGTGCATCTGTTGCGAACGATCGCCGCTCAAGGGCAATTGCTGACGTTGACCGGCGGCGAAGCCCTGGAACTCAATCTTGTGGACGCCCTGGGCGAGTCGCTCGACGAAGTGCTGGACAAATCGGGTGTTTCGACCGGCGCGCGAACCGAAGTTTTGCGCGAGAGCTCGGACGAAATGGCTGCTTGGCTCGAGAGCTACAGTTTGTTGCTGCTCGCCGGCGGTATTTTATTTGCACTCATTGAACTCAAGGCGCCCGGTTTCGGATTGCCCGGTGCCGCTTCGATCGCCTGCTTCGCCGCCATGCTGTTCGGGCGTCATTTGATCGGTTTGGCTGATGTCGTTCACATCTTGGCGGTGGGCTTGGGCGTGGTCCTGATCATGGTCGAGATCTTCTTGGTGCCCGGAACCCTTTGGGCCGGGCTGAGTGGCGGAGCCTTGATCTTGGCCGGGCTGATTCTTTCGGGTCTGGGACCCGGTGTCGGACTGGGGTACGCACTGGACCGGGCCCTGCTGCTCGACTCGGCTTCCAATGTGGCCGGCGCGTTGTTGCTCGGGATGCTCGGCTTGATGACCATTTCGCGTTGGCTGCCATCGGCGCCGGGCTTTCGACGACTGGTGTTGACGGCTCCCGAATCACAGGGCGAGGGTGCCGGGAGGGGGCAAATCGGATCCAAGCACCCTGTGGGATCGGGTAGCCAGTCCCCCGACTCTGTCGCAGCCGATGCGGTTGCAGTGGGGGCTGTCGGCCGCTCCCTAACAGACCTGCG
>JAJDES010000479.1 GCA_029259675.1 Planctomycetota bacterium | reverse complement strand
GGCTGCTCTTGACCCACATGGGCATCATGTTGCTAATAATAAATGAGTGGCTCATGCCCGGTTTGCAGTCGAACGAGGCCATTCAAGAGACTTTGCGCGCGACTCAATCCTTGCATTCCGTGCCCGTTTGGGTGGTGTGGGGAATGTTGGCCGCCGGTTGCTTGCTAATGCTTCAATCAGCAAAGCGGATTCTTCGCTTGGATGCCGGCAGTGGCGCCGAGCAAGTTCCGAGCGCTGCAGATGAGGGCGCTCAACAGGGTTGACCGTTTTTGGGTACAACCTGCGAACGCCGGTGTGCTGATTGGTGCGGCTATCGGTACAGGGATTCCATTCCGAGCTTGGCCCGCTTGTGCAAGCGATGTCGGGAAGGTCATCCAACAGAGCTCGATTGACTTTCTAGCAATCAAATTCCGGCGGAAACTCCAGCTCGTCCTCTTCCTCGCTCTCCGGCATGGAGCATTCGATCAGAAGCTGCTGTAGCCAACCAAGTGCATGCACGCGCGCGACGGCGGCCATCAACGGATGTTCCAAGTCGAGCTCGCCATCCAGGTGTTCCACCTTCAGCTGATTGTGTTCGGAAATGCTTAAGCGCGCTGTATTCAGGGCGTGAATCCAAGCGCTCATGTGCTCGCCTCGAATGGACAAGCGACAGTTCCCTGAAAGGTCCGGGTCGACTTCCAGGTTTTTCAAATCAGCCCGTACAATTTGGCGCGAACTGGCGACCAGTGCAAAGAGATCGGGGTGCACCAATCGTTCCCACTCTCGGTTGGCCTCGGGGTCGTCCGTTGGATCGGGGCAAAGGCGCTGCTTCACTCGCTCTGTTTGATTGGGACCCAGGAGTGCATCGAGTTCGCTCAGTAGTGCAACGCACCAAGGCGGAATTCCATGCAGATTCGCTCCGCCGTCGAGGCGGCGAGTGGCTCGAATCTCGGTCATGAGGGCACGCGTTCGAGCTTGGCCAGCAGTTGAAAGCCTTGCAACTTGGCGATGTACATCTCGGCCTGTTCACGGGCACCGGTCCAGACGATTGCGCGCCCGGAGTTGTGAACTTCCATCATTAGCTTGTTCGCTTGTGCCAAGGAGTACCCGAATACTTTTTGCAGCACCATGGTCACGTAGGACATGAGCGTGACCGGATCGTCCAGGGCGATGACGTTCCAATTTGGAGCCAGCTGCGTGCGCGTGGAGGTCTCCGTGGACTCCTCCACATCTGTGCTGCCCGCTGCGAGCTCGGGGTGGACTGCGCCGCCAAAGCCGCTAACGGAGCCCGCGGAAAATGCTCCCCGCACAAACAGTGCTGCTCGTGCGCGCGTTCCATGAAGAATTTCGGTGTGGCAACCCATGGCCCCATCGTAACGCCTATCCGCGCGCTGAGCTTGGGCGGTGGCCATTCGCGGAGCCGTACCCGCTGCACCGTAAGGGGGCACGCTGTGGACCGGCCGGTTTTGACCCGGCGTGCCAAGCCGACATTCCAATTGGGAAGGGCTGCGACTCGCGGATAGCCAGGGGCTCCGATGTCATCCGCCCGCGCAGAGCACGGCTGCGATGGGGCTTGTTCGGGCCGGCTGAAGGGGGCAGCAAGCTGTCGCCCCGATGTATGATGGCGTCCATGGAAAGCAAAACAGCAACTTTTGGAGCGGGCTGCTTTTGGGGCGTGGAAGAAACCTTCCGCCAGCTCCCGGGCGTGACGGAAACCGCAGTGGGCTATTGCGGCGGCAGCCAGGAACTCCCGAGTTATCAGGATGTGTGCACCGGGACCACCGGCCATGCGGAAGTCGTGCAGCTCAGCTACGACCCCGAGCAAATCACCTATGAAGAGCTGCTGCGGGTCTTCTTCGCCAACCACAATCCAACTACCGTCAATCGTCAAGGGCCCGACGTGGGCACGCAGTATCGCTCTGCGATTTTCTTTCACGATGTGGATCAGGAGTTGGCCGCGCGCAAAGCGATTGAAGATCAAACGGCGGCCCAAAACTTTCCGGCGCCGATCGTGACCCAAGTGGAGGCCGCCGCGACATTTTGGAGAGCCGAGGAGTATCACCAGCAGTACTTGGCCAAGCGCGGGCAATCCAACTGTCAGATTTAGTGCTGCCCGGGAGCGTTTGAGTGCAAAGGCCGATCTTGGCCGCGGATTGGAACGGCTGTGCGCAAAGCTGAGCCCTAATGGCCGCTTGCGCGCCGGCCGTATTGAATCAGGGCTTCAACGGCATGTGCGATCGATTTGATGACCGGCTCGAAGCCGCCTTCAAACATGGGGTCCGCAATCTCCTCATTGCGTCCCAATAATTCGCTCAAGAGAAACGAACGCCGGCGCAAATTGGGAACGGGCGGGAGGCACTCAATGTGCTCGTGCTTCATTCCGAAGAGAACGGCGCGATCATCCAGTTGCGGTAGGAGTTTGCCCAGGGGAGTCGGCTTGAAGTCATGAATGAGTTTGGGGCTGACGCCGCGCTTCAATAGCGCCTGCCGAGTCGGTTCGTAGGGCCAGTCCGAGTCGTAGGTTGTGGCGGCCGATCGGAGCTGGTAGGGGCCGTTCAAGTGGCGCCCGTAGAGTTCGGCAAAGGCGGAGCGAATGATGTTGCCCGAGCAGAGGAAGGCCACTGCGGAGGCCCGATCGAGTGCTCTTGAAACTTCGCTACGCATGTGGCGCCCAGCTTAGCGTTGCCGCGGGGCGCGGTGTGGCCCGCCCAAGGCTGAGTTGCGCTCGAACATAATTGGGGCGCTCAAACGAGATTTCTAGCCGGTTCCCAAGGCGACTTCGGAGAGGGCTGCGGCTACGCGACGGCCGTCGAGTGCCGCCGAAATGATGCCGCCGGCAAAGCCCGCACCTTCTCCGCAGGGGTAGAGACCGGCCAATCCGAGGGCCTGCAAGCTTTCTCGCTCGCGCATGATTCGCACGGGCGAGGACGTGCGCGATTCCACCCCCAAGGCTTGTCCTTCTTCTCCTGCGAAGCCGGGAATGCGGGCGTCAAATTCGATCAGGCCTCGGCGCAGCCGCGAAAGCATTCCACTCGGCAATACTTGGCTAAGGTCAGACGGGGTTACCCCCGGGCTGTAGCTTGTGGCCAGGGCTTCGGCGACAGTGGCTCCGCCTTCGGCCAAGTTATCTGCGCGTTGCGAAGGTGCGCGGCCCGCACCGCCGCCGGCGCGAGCGGCGGCGCGCTCGAGTGCGGCCTGCAATTTGGCGCCGAAGGTGGGATCCTGCTCGGGGTGTTCGGGCAACTCAGGCTTGCCGCCGTCGCGCTCGAGCAACTCTTGCCAGCCCCACTCGAGGCCGCGAGTTCCACACCAATCTTCGGGTTCGATGGAGACGACCAGGCCCGAATTGGCGAAGGGGGAGTCTCGCCGCGAAAGGCTCATGCCGTTGACGACGACTCGATCCGCTGCGGTGCTGGCAGGGACGATAAATCCGCCCGGACACATGCAAAACGAATAAACGCCGCGTCCCTCCGATTGGGTCGTGAGCTCGTAGAAGGCGGCCGGCAATTCGCAGGAACCGCGCAGCCCTCCGTATTGGTGGACATCGAGCCAGGGCTGGGGATGTTCAATGCGCAGGCCCATGGCAAAGCCCTTGGCCTCAAGCTGTGCGCCGGCGCGCCTGGCCATTTCAATCGAGTCGAGCGCGCTGTGACCGGTGGCGAGAATCACGGCATCGGTGTCGATTCTCGATTTTGTTTGCTCGGCAAGGTCGTGGGCCAAGACGCCGGCGACACGCGCTGTCCCGCCTTGTTGCTCGGTGATGATTTCCTCCGCGCGACAACCGAAGCGCACTTCACCGCCCGCGCGAAGAATGCTTTCGCGCATGGCTTTGACGACTTCGGGCAGACGATTGGAGCCCACGTGCGGCCGCCAACTGGAGAGGATTTCGAGCGGAGCTCCGTGTGCAACCAAGCTTTCGAGCACCGCTCGCAATTCCTTTTTCTTGCCGCTGCGCGTGTAGAGCTTGCCATCCGAAT
>JAJDES010000478.1 GCA_029259675.1 Planctomycetota bacterium | reverse complement strand
GCTGTTTCCGGCGCCGGAAGTACTTGGACAGCTTGGTCGTATTGTCCTCAATGTCCTCGACTCGCTCGTATTCAATTTCAAGTGCTCGCGAGCCCCGAACCTCTTGCATCAAGCTGTCCACGTACTCGAGCTTTTCGAGCGCGGGCCAATCGCGGTAGGCTTCGCGCCAATTCGAGCGCGGATCCAACCAAACGGCAAAGGTTTCGGCCCAATCCTCGGCGGGGTGACTTTGGGCGTACCAGTTGTCGAGATTGATGACGTAATCGCGCAGACCGGGTTTGGGGATGTAGCTGGCGCGGTAGGGGCTGCCAAAGCGACCGAACATCGCTCGCCAACTTGCGCGGCGGTGAAGTCCGTAGGCGCTATCGATGGCGTGGGCCGTTTCGTGACGCAACAAACGCAAACACTCATCGAGTTCACCTCCCTCAAGCCGACCTGTGGCTTCGCGCTCAAGCCGCGCCAATTGGGGGTGCAACAGGTGGAACGGAAGCGCGAAGCCCGGAAGTCCGTCGGGTGCAAACCATTCCGTGGACAGCCATGTATAGGGCCGGAAGGAAAGCCTTACAGTCGCGAGCTCCCCCATGACGCGTTCCACGCGCGCGGCCATAAGCGTATTGCTGAGTGTTAGCCCAAGATCGCAAATGGGCAGTTCCAGCAGTTCCGCCTGACGTAGTCGTGACAGGTCGCGTCTGTTGCGACGTTTGCCGCGACGCCTGGACCTGGAGGTGCAAAGGGTCGCGTGCCCGGGACTGCCCTGCTTGCGTTGATTGCTAAAAGTCGTCAATTCCCTTCCCACTTGCCTTTGATTCGCTAGGTCCAGTCTGATTGATTCGCGCGCCGGGCCCGCGCAGCGGGTGAGTGTTTGCCGGCGGTGGCCGGACCGTCATCTCGCCATTTTTGGGGGCCCGAGTCGCTCCATCGTGTGGAGCTCGCCGCCTGGGCGGGCGGACAGTCCAATGCGCAGTATGCCCAGCCCCAAGGCGACTCGCCAGCGCTGGAGTCTTGTCAGATTGGGGTTGGCGAACTTCGAAATCGGGGGCCGGCCAAGCCAGCGACAGGATCGAGCCCAAGTGGACAGGCGAGGTTCGGTGATGAAATGAAATCGGTGACCTAAGCTAGGACAGATTTGAGAGGTGTGAGTTCGCCGACGCCTGTTCCACCGTGGTTTTCAGGCCTGGACCCCGGGGCGGGGCCTGCTCGCCAGATCGAGGGCTTCAAGTCGGTGGCGTGACCGTGTTTGCGGCAGCTGCCTGTGGGGTGTCACCGCGTAACCCCGTCCGTTCCTCGTAGTGCCGGGCGAGAGTCGGATTGGGCATTGGCCCGCCCGCGCGGGCTGCTGCTCCCTGTCGGGTTGGTCGCGATTGGGCTGGGGCGATCGGGCCAAGGCAATCATGCCTGATTGAGGCCGCCGGCTGGGGTAACGTGTGTCGCCGGCCCAACCCCGCGCTCGGTGGGCCGTAGATCCAATCCGTTCACGATCCAGCCATGCTCCATTTAATACCCCGCCCACGCCTGAGAGTCCTTTGCTTGGGACTCTGCTCGGCCCTCGCTGTCTCCGCCTGCGGGGGGGCGGGAGCGGATGAGCCGCCGCCGAACATCGTGATCTATCTCGCTGACACGTTGCGGGCGGATGTTCTCGGTTGCTATGGGAACCAAGTCACCAAGACTCCGCGCATCGACGCTTTTGCCGAGAACGCCGTGTTGTTTGAGCGCGCCTTTGCCCCCAGTTCCTGGACGCGCGCTTCGATCTCTTCGCTGCTGACTTCCTTGCCGCCGGCTGTGCACGGTGCGGAGGATCGCTTCGATTTGCTGTCGCGCAGTGTGGGCACCATGCCCGAAGCCCTGCGGGAGTTGGGGTATTCGACGGCTTGCATCACCACCAATCGCAACGTGGGGGCGTTGTTCGGATTCAATCAGGGTTACGGTGAAGGTGGCTTTCAGGAGCTGTACACGACTTCTATCGATAAGCGCGTGACCGTGCGTGAGTTGACGACACCCGCAGACGATGTGACCGACGCAGCGATTGAGTGGATCGAAACGGTTCGCGAGCCGTTCTTCATCCTGGTCCACACCATCGATCCGCACTCACCGTACACGCCGCCGGAGGGCTACGACATTTATGGCGGCGAATATGCCGGCGAAGCGGATGGAACCCCCGTTTATTTGAACAAGAGCAGTTTGAGCTTGGAGGACAAGTTGCGTGTGTATTCCCTTTACCAGGGGGAAGTCAGTTACAACGACGCGGCCTTCGGGCGCTTGTTGGATGCTCTCGATGAAAAGGGCTTGAGCGACAAAACAGCGGTTGTCTTCACTTCCGATCACGGTGAAGAATTTTGGGAGCGCGGGATTCGAGGCCACGGGCGCACGCTGTACGAGGGTTCACTGCATGTGCCCCTGATGATTCGCCATCCGAGTCTCGCGCCGGATAGGAGGACTGACTTGGCCGGTTTGCTTGATGTCTACCCGACGCTATTGGAATTGTGCGGGTTGAAAGTCAAGGACCGTTTGGACGGGCGCTCGCTTTTGAAGCCGGGGGGGCAGGAGATTGAAATCTTGTCGCGCCTGCGCTTGGAATCGCGCGATTGGCTCAGTTTGCGCACGGACCGTTGGCGTATGACTTGGGACCGGACGCGCGACCAGCGCTACTTGTTTGATTTGCAGAGCGAAGCCGGTGAAAGCAAGAACGTGGCGGGCGCGCACCCGAAGTTGGCGCGCGAGTTCCTGGAGCGCATGACCAGTGCGGAAGCTCAAGAGCTGTTGCGACGCGATGCTCTGCTCGGGCCCAATGGAGTCGTTACGATCGAGCACGGCGACTTGCCCGCCTACGTTGTGGATGAGTTGGAGGCCTTGGGCTACTTGGGCGAAGAGGATTCAAAGGACGAGGAAGCCGGATCCAAGACACAGCAAGAGGCCGGCCGGGATCGTATCGAGCATGACTGAGCCCTTGCAGGAGCCGGCGCTTGACTCCAGTGACCAGGGGCCGTCCAAGGCTCTGGTTCGCCGCGACATGGCGATTTTGATCTTGCTGGCCTTGCCGCTGATCTTCTGGCGCTTGGGTAGCTACAGCGTCGTCAATGGTGACGAAGCCCTGTACCACTCAGTGGCCGCGAATATGGTCGAAAGCGGTGATTGGGTGCGATTGGAGTTTGAGGGGCAGCACCGGCCCTACGACACTTTCATGAATGCGCCCACGCAATATTGGGCGCGCGGCATCCTGATCTCCGCAATCGGATCCAATCCCTGGAGCATGCGACTGTGGTCGGCGCTCTGCGGCTTGCTTGCCATTTTGGTCACACGCGCATACGTGCAGGATCTGGCGGGGCGTCGCGCCGGATTGCTGGCGGGCCTGTGCTTACTATTCTGCGTGCAGTTTGTATTTTTGCACGGTGCGCGCACTGGGGAGTTGGATGCAGCGGTGTGCTTGTTGTGCGTTTGCCTAGCGCGAAGCTTCGGAACGGCTTTATTCAGCGGCAAGAGTTTTGTTCGCCACCACGTGCTTTTGGCCGTTTTGGCCACCATCAAACTGCCGATCGTAATCGTGCCGATTCTTGCGGAGCTGGTCGTTTTTGCGACGAATGCCCAAACGCGGTCTCGATTCAAGTCCTATGCCTTGAGCGGTTGCGCAATTGTGCCCTTGGCCTTGGTTTGGCACTTGACCCAAGCCGGCGCGTATTGGGATGACTTTCGCAAGGCGGCAAGCACGATGGCGGCCGAGGCTTCGGGTGCCCAGGGTTTAGCGCTGCACTCGGGCGGCCCGTTCGAAAACCTAGTCTTCTATGCAAAGGCCGCACTCTTCGGCGCCTTCCCGCAAGTGTTGCTGTTCATCCCCGCCCTCATATGGGCAGCGTTTTCAAGAGTCGGCGGCCAACGGCAATTGCAATGGCGCATTTGTGCGTCGTTCGCCCTTTCTGTTTGGGTCTTCTTTTGTCTCGTTTCCAAGCGCTATCCCTGGTACGTGTTGCCGTCCTACCCGTTCCTTTGTGCAATGACGGGCGCGTACTTGGTGCAACTTTCGTCCAAACGCATTGCGTGGCAAGGCGCATTGGTGGTCGCGTGTGTGGCGTCGCTTGCGCTTTGGTTGCGCGTGGACATACGCGAGTTTGATCCCTTCCGCACGACGGCATCGCGGGTACCGATGCTCACCGAATGGTGGCAACCGGCCTGGACGACGCCATGGATCGGCGCCGGTGTCTGCGCTTTGGTCGGCTTTGGTGGGCTCTTGGTATTCGCTCGCGTGGCCCCGGGGCGAGGGCCGAAGGCCGTGGCCTGGGTATTGCTCTTGAGCTTGCTCCCCTTGGCCGGTGCGCGCGGATTGGCGGCCCTCGGGCACACCGATTATCGCTCGCAGATGGATCGCCTGGCCGACAAGTTGGAGCGGTCGCGCGAGGCCGGGACACAGATTTCTTTCCCGGTCCGTGTAGGCGAGCCCGGCACCTTCAAAG
>JAJDES010000477.1 GCA_029259675.1 Planctomycetota bacterium | reverse complement strand
CCGCCCAGGACCGACTCCCCGTTTTGCAACTCAAGGAGGAGCGCTTGACCGTGGAGTACACCCACACACTCAACGAAGCCGCCTTGGTCATGGCGGCTGAAACGGAAGCTCAGTTGGCAGAAGTGGAGCTGCGCGGTCCCGGCGGCCAAGCCGTGCTCAAACTGCGTTCGGCCAGCGGCCCCGGATTGGCCCTTTCCGGCTTTGTGATTGAGAGCCGTGAGTCGGACACCGATTCCCTGTTCAACACCTACCCCGAGGGAATGTATTCCTTCCGCGGCCGCACCGTACAAGGTCAACCGATCGAGGGCCGAGCGCGTCTCAAGCACGCGCTGCCGCGAGCACCCTTCATTCAGTACCCGAGTGAGGGTGAGCTCGATGTGCCCCACCAGGGCCTAAGCTTGGCTTGGCTGGCCGATCCCGAAGCGGTCGCCTATCGCGTCGTCTTGGAGCAAAACGAGAATGACGGTCTCACTGTCGATTTGCACGCGGGCGTTCAATCGCTCGTGGTTCCCGACGGGGTCTTGCAAGCGAACACAGAAACCTTGATGGAAGTGGCTGCCATTGGCCGCAACGGCAATCGCACCGTGACCGAGATTCATTTTCGCACGCGCTAAGTCCCGCCGCACCAGCCAACGAACATGCGCGTACTCGTAGTCGAAGACTCGAAATCCCTGCGGGAATCCCTACAAAAGGGATTGAAGCAAGAGGGCTTTGCCGTGGACGTGGCCGGCGACGGCAAGCTGGGGCTCAACTACGCGCGCAACAATCCATACGACGTATTGGTGCTGGATTGGATGCTGCCCGAATTGGACGGCATGCAATTATTGGAAGGCCTAGCCGACAAGCCGGAACGCCCGCACGTATTGATCCTGTCGGCCCGCGATCAATTGAGTGATCGCATCCAGGGCTTGAATTCCGGTGCTGACGATTACCTGGTCAAACCCTTCTTTTTTGAAGAATTGCTGGCGCGCCTACACGCCCTAGTAAGGCGCCGTTACCAAGAAAAATCTCCGGTCGTTTCCGTCGGCGCGCTCACGATCGATTTGGTCGCAAGGCGAGCAACGATCGCCTCAGTGCCCATGGACTTATCTGCGCGCGAATACCTACTTCTGGAGTACTTGATGCTCCGCCGCGGGCACACCGTCAATCGCGAAGAAATCGAAGATCACATTTACGGCGTCAACAAGCTTCCCTCGAGCAATGCGGTCGATTCCGCAATCTGCATCCTGCGCACAAAACTCGGGCCCGACGGCAAAGACCTGATTCGCACCAGACGCGGGCAGGGCTATGTACTGGAAGCCCAAGCGGATTGAAGTCCATTCGCGGATATCTACTGAGCCGCGTACTGGGCGGCTCAGCCGCAATCATCACCGCTGCGGGCATCAGCGTTTACTTCGTTGCCACGGATTCGCTCGAGCAGCAATTCGACCACAACCTGCAGGATCGCATCAACGGCTTCGCCTCGATCCTCTTTCAAAAGCGCGACCACGTTGAGTTCGAGTTTTCGGACGAATTGATGCCCGAGTACGCGATTGCCGAGAAGCCGGCCTATTTCCAACTTTGGTATTCGAACGGCCACAGCCTGGAGCGCTCCATATCGCTTGGCACGGAGGAGATCATCCTGCCGCAAGAAGTCAGCGACAGCATCACTTTTTGGAATGCAACCCTGTCCAATGGTCGCCCCTGTCGCTTCGCCGCCCAGTGGATAGAAGTTCACCATGTCTACCCGGAGGAGGGCCCCGATCGCCCCCAGGCCGCCAACATCTTGGTCGCCGTAGCTCTCGGTCGAGACAGCCTAACTTCGGCTAGCCGCAAGCTCCTGTTGCAATGCCTTTGCACGGCCGGCGCTCTACTTGGGCTCTTGAGCCTTTTGGTCCGTCGCTCGGTCAGCCGCGGACTTGAGCCCGCCAACCGTTTGGCGGCCACGTTGGACGGCATTCACGTCGAACAGCTGCCCGATCAACTTGAGTTTGGAGAATTGCCCGCTGAACTGCTTCCGGTCGGTGAAAAGTCGGACGCTTTGATTCGCCGTGTGAGCTTGGCACTCGAACGGGAACGGCGCACGACAGCGGACATTGCCCACGAGCTGCGCACACCCATCGCGGAGATTCTCACCGCCGCTGATGTCACGCTGCGCAAAAGGCACGACAACGGGCAGGCTACAGATTCCCTGCGCGACGTGCGCAACATGGCTTGGCGCATGGGGCGCTCCGTCAATACGCTGCTGAAAATGGCTCGTTTGGATATGGGCGCTGAAGCGATCACAGGCGAGCCCATCGATTTGCGCCAGCTCGTGAACGAGACCCTAGTTCCGCTCAGAACCCTGTGCCGCGAACGCGAACTTCAATTCGAAAACTCCATCGAATCAGAGGAAGCCGTGATTGCCAACGCGGACATCCTGGGGATCATCATTTCCAATTTGATCGGCAATGCACTGCAATACGCACCGCACGCGGGTCGCGTGGCCTGCAGCGTGCATCGATCCCCGGATCGTTGGACCTTCACCATTGAAAATGCCGCCGGCGATCTGACCAAAGCCGATTTGCCCGCTCTTTCCGGCCCCTTCTGGCGCAAGGATCCTGCGCGCTCCGACCGCAACCGAAGCGGACTCGGTCTGGCCCTTTCCAAATCCCTCGCCGAAGCGGGCGGCCTGCAGTTGGATTTTGAGCTCGAGGACGGGCTTTTCCGGGCCCTACTGTCTGGCCCGCACCAGAGCCCCGCGACGACTGCCGATTAAACGGCAGCGAAGCCCAGAACGTTCTGCGCCGGAGCGCGAGCGCAACCATGGCCGCGAGTCTGACCTTCTCTGCACCTCGCAACGCGCACGGCTGTCGCCGGCGCAACTCCTTTTCCGGACGACGACCGGGACCTGCGACCATTGTTTGCGCCAGCACCGCGGGCTAGGCTTCGCCGAGCCATGTTTCGCGCAATGAGCCCGGCAACAAGCAACAACACGGAGGCCGCTCCGCGGTCGGCACCCTTCGCGGAGGGCTTCGGCGCCGGATTGTGCCTGACCATCGCCGACCTCATGGCCACCGGGCCCTGGCGCACCCCCGGTCCGATTGTGCTTTGGATGCTGGCCTTCGGAGTTTGCGTGGGCTTGGTCGCCGGTTGCCTCTCAAAGCTTGCTCCGCCACCCCTTCGAGCACGCGGTGGTGCGGCCGCACTAGCCTTCGGTGCCTGGTTCGGCTTGCACTCCCTATCGCTTGTGTCCAAACATCTGAGCCTGGGCCCGCTTCTTTTAGCCGGATGCCTTGCCGCCGCCCTGGCAATCGGTCTGGCCACCGGAGCCACGCTACGCCGATGCCAAGGAGCGAGAGCCCTGGCCTGGATGCTGCTAATTGCATCCGGCATTGCCGCCGGCTCGCTACTGTTCCTGCGGCTCGGCAGCTCGCGCACAGCGCTTGTCGCCGCACTGCTGCTGCCCGCACTCGTGGCGGGCGGCGGAGCCCTACTCGCGAATCGCGTGCCCTCGCGCATGCTGCAACTTTTGACTTTGGCTGCAAGTTGCTGTTTGCCGCTACCCGTGCTCTTGCTCGACCACGAACCGCCGCGCCGGTTCCCCCCGTCACACCAAGAAACAGCAGCGCCCGAAGGAGCTCCCAATGTAGTCCTGGTGATTGTGGATACCCTGCGCGCTGATTTGTTCGGTGACGACGAGGAAGCTCAGCGCAGCCCCTTTCTGCAATCCTTCGCAGCGGACGGCGCGCGCTTCGAGAATGTCATCAGCGGCGCCTCCTGGACCTTGCCGGCGGTCTCGACTCTGCTGACCTCCCTTTACCCGTCGCAGCACGGAGCGGACACCAAAGAACATTCACTTCCGGGCGACGTGCAAACCTTGGCCGAAAGCTTCCACGCTGCAGGTTGGGAAACAGTCGCCTTCTCAGGTGGAGCCTTCGTCAGTCCGGCCTTTGGTTTGGACCAAGGATTTGAGTACTTCGATCACCTGGCTGAATTCAGCTTTCGACCCTTTCGCTTCCACGTGCCCCTGGCCTGGCGCGCCGCCAAAAACCGCTACCTTCCGCAACGCTGGCTGCTGGAGTATGTGCAAGAGTTCGGCGGCATGCCCGAGTTGCGCAAGCGCGCGAATGACTGGCTCGCATTGCGCGATTCGAGCCGGCCGTTTTTCCTGCTTGTGCACTCATACCAAGTGCATGACTACTACATTTATGACGCCAGCACCGACGCCGAGGTTCTGGCCCAGGGACTTGAATTCTCAGCTCAGTTCCAGGGTCGCCTGTCCGTCCCACCCAGCGAATTGACGAGCGCAGCCCAAAGCGATTTGGACAGCTTCCGAGCCCTATACGAAGCGCGCCTTACACACGTCGATACCGAACTGCGGCACTTGTTCCAAGGTCTCGAACAACATTCCGCCGCGCGCCCGCTGCACGCCCTCTTTACCTCTGATCACGGAGAGGGTTGGGATGCCGGAGCGAAACGCGTTCATCACGGGCGCCGTCTACACGACGATCTACTCAAAGTACCGCTCTTCCTACGCGCGCCCGGACGCGTCCCCGCCGGAGCCCATATAGAAACGCAAGTGCGCTCGGTAGATGTCATGCCGACTCTCTTGGATTTGGCCGGCATCGAAGCGCCCGCATCCGCGGAGGGCCGCTCCCTACTCCAGTTTTTCAGTTCCGAAGTCCAGCCCGGCGACTGGCCCGAGAATGCCTGGTCCGAGGAGCACGGTCACGGTGCTCGCGCCCTTTCCCTGCGCACGCAAGCTTGGAAATTGATCGGCGGCGAACCGGGCAACGAGGCCTATCACATAGGTCGAGATCCATTGGAGACAAGAAACTCCATTCAGCAAGTTCCTGACAACCTGCGTCAAATCTATTCAGGCTTCCAGCAACAATATCCCCCCCATAGCGGTGAGGATTCCGTTATCGACGGAGCCACCATGGACCACTTGCGAGCCCTGGGATACATCGAGTAGCGGTCGCACCTTGATCCGGGTCCCATTTCGGTCGAGCCATCAACAGCGGCTCCAAGTTCGAATCCCCCGATAGTGGCCCCGGCCGAGCAGACGTCTACAAGCTTCTCACCATTCCCATTCCGGGCGGGCCGCGTTTCGACATTGGATTCGAACTCAATCGAGTCGTGTGCGTGTCAACAGTTCGGCGCTTTGCAACGCACAGGTCTTGCGCTTGATTCGGATCGGCAGACATGTGGATCAAGCCTGCGAAAGCTCTGCCGGTGCAACTCGTATGTATCAGATTGATTCGCTATAGATTCAATCGGATACATGCGGGCAGATTGACAACTCATCAATGCGCAACTTGGCGAAAGTTTCAAATCGAAATTCCGTTTTCGTCCCTCAGCGGATCACACTTCCAACAACGAAAAGTCACGTCGAAGCAGCATTCCAATTCGGATCCTCATCTATGATTCTCTCACCACATTGCGTGCGAGGGTCGCGGATGAGTGTTCGCGCAGGAGACATGCAATGTGAGTACTCACTACAACTAGACGTACCACAATGAGACGCCCCCCCCGATTGCTCAGCGCCGCATGCGCGAGCATTGCCGCCTTCGCACTTACAGGTTCTGCGGCCGCCCGACCTATTGCGCCACCGACTTCGGTCAATGACGGCCTTACCATTACGCTCGATCAGCCCTCCTATAAGTTCGGCGATTCGTTTGCAGTAACAACGGAGGGCAATCCGGGCGACTACGCCTTCCTGCTCTTTGGATTGAATGCCGGAGACACGGAATTTCCGCCCATCGGCACCCTGGGGATTCTGCTCGATTCGACTGCGGCAGTCGTCAAGTTGAAGTTTTTGCCGCCCAGCGGACAGAAGACCGTCTCCTGCGACATCCTGTGCGACAGCCCCCTAGCCGATGTCCCCTTTTTCCTGCAGGCCTTTGCAGTCAATCTTCTTGAGGACACATGGTGCGTCTCCAATGTTGCCGAAGTTCTCTTCGACTCCAACAACAACGAAGATTGCAATTCCAACGGCATCGCAGATTTCTGTGAGGTTTTTGAGGATTGCAACGCCAATGGCATTCCCGATGAGTGCGAGCCCGATTGCGATCTAAACGGAATCCCCGATAGTTGCGAGCTGATTCCCGATTGCAACGGCAACCAAATTCCGGACAACTGCGACATCAGCTCGGGTGACAGCACCGACCTCGATGGCAACGGCATCCCGGACGAGTGCGATCCCGACTGCGACAGCGACGGCATTCCCGACGCAGCGGAGCCCGATTGCGACATGAACGGCACGCCGGATGACTGCGAGCTGATTCCCGACTGCAACGGCAACCAAATTCCGGACAACTGCGACATCACTTCGGGCGACAGCACCGACCTCGACGGCAACGGCATCCCGGATGAGTGCGATCCCGACTGCGACGAGGCCCTGTGCCTCAGTGCAGCCGTAGGTGACGAATTCTCATCATCGGACAGCGATCACGCTTTCTGGTTCGGAAGTTGCCTCGGCAGCGATTGGCAGGTTTCCGACCAGATTGACTACATCGAAAACGGTGACGGCACGGCCCAAATTCGCGGCCGTATCGAACGCGCAAGCGATCCCGACGCCTGCTTCTACTTGGACATCCAGTTGGCCGGCGCCGTATCTCCTGGAGACGGCAACTATCCGCCCAGTGGCAGTCCCAAGCTCGGCCCCCTGAAGCCCGAAGCCCTTGCCGAAAACGGCGGCCCCGCCGACACCGATCTGTGGCGCTACTACGAAGATGTCAGCGGCAGCCTGCTGGGTTGCCGCGACAATGAAGGGGCGATTTATCGCTTCGAACGTCGTGGCGAGGCTTTCCAAATTGGAATCGGCGCCAGCCAAAAGAACGTGAACTTCGGCGCAAGCATGTGGTTCACGATTTACCTTGAGCAAGATTCGCTCCAAGGCGGTTTGCCCCACGAATGTGAGGGCGACATCAATGTGGATGTGATTCCTTGCCCGCCCGTATTGCGCAGCGTGCTGTGCGTGGACTCGGCCGAGAAACTGGACGGTTCCTACGACGTGGGACTCACACCCAGCGGTTTAGACGGCTTCGACTTCGAAAGCGCCCAATTCGTTGAGGACGGAGACGGCTACGCGATTCTCACCGGCATCCTGCGCAGTGAGGCAGACGGAGCCAATAGCTTCAGGATTACCGCGATCTTCGAAGACCGCGTACTTCCCGGAGACAGCAATTACCCGCCCATGGGTAGCCCGATCCTTGAGCTTGCCAGTGAGGAGTACGACTCCGCCGGCGGGCCCATCAATCCCGACACCTGGCGCTATTACGAAAATGTGCGCTTGGTCCTGCGCGGTGAGGGCGGCTTCGAAGGCGCCCTGATGAAAGCCAAGTCGAACGGGACGGCCCTGCAGCTTGGCGTCGGTGCCAACGGTCACAACCTGAACCCGGGCTCAAGCAGTTGGTTAAACGCTTGGACCTTGGAGCAGCCCAACCACGGCGACCACTTCCCCTGGGATCCCTCAGCGGAAATGCGCTTCGACCTGACCGAATGCTTGGATCCCTGCGATCCGACCACCGGCGGGCCCGATTGCGACTTTGACGGAATTCCCGATGCTCAGGAGGATGACTGCGATTACGACGGGATTCCCGACGATTGCGAGCCCGACTGCGACGCCGACGGCATTCCGGATGATTGCGACAACAGCCATCCCCAGGCCGACAAATGTGAAGTATCGGATCCGATTCCGGTTCCCGATCATCCCTACGGCGGCACCTTTGGGGCTTTGGTCTCCGACAACTGCTGGAACTATGACTACGAGCCGTTCTCCTGGAGTTCGGACACGCAGTTCGAAGAGTATTCGGATGGAACCGCAAGGTTCTGGGGTTCCTTGGAAAGTCACGAGCACCCCGGAAGCAAGCTCCACGTCGACATCACGCTGTGGAATAAGGCCAGTTGGGGCAGCCCCTACCTGGGCGGCTACAGCGCCTTGCCGTCGCAGTACTTCAGCCCGGGCGGTCCGGTCGACACAGACGAGTGGACCTACTACCGCGAAGCTTTCGGCAACGTCAGCGGCAGCGGCAAGTACGCGGGCGTTTCGTTGGGCTGGGAAGTGAACGAGCCCGAATACGGCGACACTCCCTTCCAAGTCGGCATCGGCGCCTCCGGTCGCAATGCCAACTACGGCGCCGGCGGTAGGTTCTTATCCAACCTCTATGAGCAGCCGTGGGACAACTCCATTTGCTTCTGGCAGGACAAGTACGAGCCCTGGGACTACCTCGAGTTGCTGATGGATATCGAGTGCCCGTCCGAGTGTGGGCCTTCCTACGCGCCCATTGCGGCGGGAACGGTCGAGGGCTCCGTCCTTGGCTCCTCCGTGGGGCTCAGCCTCGGAGTTTCGGCACCCGTCAAGTCCGTCGGCGAAGTGTCCTTGGTTAGTTCCGAAGTTCTGGGAGCTGATGGCGAAAGCTATCGCCTCAACCTTCAGCTATCCGAAGTCCTCTTCGAAGATGCGAGCACGGGCGAAGTCGTGTACGGGGCGGCAACCGGCACCATGGTCGGGCTAACCGGCAGCACCGCCGGCGAAGTCTTCCGCTTGCACTCGACGCAGTCCGATTTCACAGCAATTGTGATTGAGGGCGAATTGGTTCTTCCCAATTCGAGCGCGCGCGCGTTCAGCACCGAGCGCGTCAAAGCGCAGGGCCGTCACCAAGAGAAGTAGGCGCTAGAGTTAGCACCTGACTCCAATGGAGCCCGGATTCGCCGCGCGCGGATTCGGGCTCCTGTTGTTTGTGACGGACCCGCGTACGGACTCGAGCGTGCGAAGACCAGGGGGCAAACGGTTCGAAAGAACCCACTTGCAATGGAAGCCGGACTTAGGCGCGCGGGAGCAAAATTCTGTCGGCGGCTATTGGCTCCATTGCTGCATCCACTCGCTCACCCATTGCGGCAGCACTTGGGCCGCACGTCCCGCGAGAAAGTGATCCTGCGAATTCAAATTTTCGGGTTCATCCAAACTGTTGACGAAGGTGCTGGCGCCGCTCGCACGCGCCATGCTCAATAGGCCCGAAGCCGGGTAGACCACTCCACTGGTTCCGATGGAAAGGAAATGCGTGCAGGTGGAGATGCGCTCGGCGATTAAGTCCAAAGCGAATGGAATTTCGCCAAACCAAACGATATCCGGTCGCAAGCGGGCGTAGCCGCATTCCGCACAGGGCAGGAATTGATCGCATGCAAAGTGCTTCGCATCGCGCACGCGCCCCTCGCAATTTTCGCAGCGCAACTGCAGCAGTTCTCCGTGCATGTGTATGGGCTGAGATCCGGCTCGCTCATGCAGGTCGTCTACGTTTTGAGTTATCAAGGTAAACGCCCCGCCGATCCCGCGCAGGAACTGCTCCAATTCAACCAAAGCCCTGTGAGCCGGATTGGGTTGCACTCCCCCGAGCGCCGCGCGCCGCTCCTGGTAGAAGCGCCAAACACTGCGCGGGTCCGCCGCCCAGGCCTCGGGGGTGGCAATCTCCTCCACGTTGCGACCCTCCCACAATCCTCCCGCGCCACGAAATGTGGCCAAACCCGAATCGGCGGATATCCCGGCTCCCGTCAGGGCCACCACGCGCGGCACGCGACTCTTCATCTGCACAGTTTAGGTTGAGCCCCAATGCCGGGTTGCCGAACACGACGCCCCATGTCGCAATTCCTCAGTCGCCCTCGTGCAGCAACAGCTCCCAGTGGCGCAGGAAGCCCCAACGCTCCCCCATGGATATGAGAGCGTCGTCGTTGTGTCCGGCCCTGGCAGCCAGACGCGAAAGGCCGCGCTCCGCGAGGATGCGCTTGGCATCGAAGACCAGCGCGCGCGCCAATCCCTGGTGGCGGAAATCGCGTTCGACGTGGAGGATCGAAATGAAGGCGTAGCGCTCAGCGCTGAGCGGGTCCTCCATCGGACCGATTAGGCAGGCTCCGGCCATTCCGCCTGACGATTCGGCCAGGTGCAGCAGGAATTCGGGCGATTCGAAATGGCGCTCGACGAAGGCCCGGCACAAACCGTCGGCGGCGGGCTCGCTGCCGAACTCAGCCAGGTGCTGTGCGGCGAAGACGTCCAACTGAGTACAGAGGCCCAGAGCCTCCTCTCGATCAAAAACTGGGCGGAGTTGAATTTCCATTGGCTTTGGGGTGCGCCCTCGGGGAGCTGGGGTTCATGCGTTTGGGCCGCCCCTAGCATGGGAAGCGGCGGCCCAAAGCGGTATGGGAAGCGGGGATATTGGTGAGTGGCCCCCGGCCTCGTCCGGCGCCGCATATTGGAGTTTGGGCCAGGGGAGCCGCCCGAAACTGGACGGGCCCACCCAGGGCCCGCTACCCTGCGCGGCTATGTTTCGGCTGTCCAGCCGCTGCCGAAGTCACATCGCGGCCGCAGCCCGAACAAGCACCGAGCGAGTCCCCTTTCAAAGGGAATCCCCTCTGTTGAATTCAGCCGCCGCCTCTCCACATTCGTTGGCGAGACCGGCCCTTGCCCGCGACCAACGCCTAGCTTCTTGGGCCCAGCCCTGTTGGGACCAGGCCGTTTGAGCAATGCGCGGCGCCGGGCAACACAGCGGGGCCGACCCAATCAACCCGCGACGAGTTCCGCGGGCCCTTCCAATTACCAACTAGCTGAGTCTTCAACGTGGAAGTCAACGTAGACAAGTCCGTGCCTTGCGAGGCCACCATTCAATTCACGGTCCCCAGCCGAGAGTTTGAATCCCAAGTCAATGTCCTGCTTAAAAACCTTGGGGGCCGCGTGCGCATGAAGGGCTTTCGCCCCGGCAAGGTTCCGGCTCAGGTCCTCAAGCGCGAATACGGTACGGAGGCTCGCCGAGAAGCCAGTCAACACTTCATTCAGCAGGCCTATCAGGAGGCCGTGCAATCCCACGAGCTAACGCCCGCCGCCCATCCGCGCATAGCGGAGGATGACTTGGACAACAAGGAAGGCGGCGACTTCAGCCACCAATTCGTGCTCTTCCTGAAGCCCCAGATCGAACTGGGCGAGTACAAGGGCCTGGAGGTCGACAGCCAGGAAATCAGTGCCGATGACGACGAAGTGCAGGCCGGACTCGAGGACCTGCGGCGCCGCCAATCGCGACCCTCGCCCGCCGGTGACGAGGGCTTGCCCGAGGACGGGATGGCTTTGGCCAAGGTCGAATTGCTTTTCGAGGACGACGTCGTCGACGAGCGCGATGGACTGCGCTTAAGCCCCTCCGTCGCCATGCCGGGCTTCGATGAAGCTGCGTACAAGGAAGCTATGGTCGGCTCCAAAGACGGAGCGGTGGTCGAATTGCCGTATGAATTTCCCGAGGACTTCCCCAAGCCCGAATTGATCGGAAAAACGGGTCTGTGCCGGATCACCATGGCCCAAACCTTCCAAATCATCCCCCCCACGGATGAAGAACTCTGGAAAATGCTGTCCGCAAGCGACGCCGAGGAAATGATGGTCAAGCTGCGCGAGGAGATGCTCAAGGCCAAGCGCGAGCAGGAAAACCAGCGCGTCGAAACCCAACTCCTCGAGGAGGTCATGGCCATGCACCCCCTGGAATTGCCCGCGGGCATGGTTGAGGAGCAGGCCAAGGGCCGTATGGCCAACCTGGAGCAGCAAATGGCCGAAGAGGGCCTGTCCGCGGAGGAGGCCGAGCAGCGCTTGGCGGCGGAAGCTGGGAATGCCCACGAAGCCTCGGCCCGCTCACTAAAGGCGCTCTATCTGGTCGAAGCCATCAGCAAGAAGGAAGAGCTGGAGGTCACCGAGGAGGAAATGACGCGCGAAATCACTTCGATCGCGGTCCGCAACGGAGTGCCCGTGGACCAGGTCAAGGACTACTACAGCAAGCAAAACCTCTTTCCTCAGCTCGCGGCCGAGCTAATGGAGAAAAAAGTTCGCAACTTCCTACGCGAAAACGCGTCGATTCGAAGCGTGGCCGGCTAAGCCCGGGAAAACGAGCGCGTGACCCTCGGGCGTTGCGCCCTTTCGGACGAAAAAAGGCAAGTCCGCGGGGGATTCGGCTTCGCTTCCCACGTGCAACACGCCAGCATTGCCCAGGGCACCTGAGCCGAACCTGCCGCGCGGGTTTGGATTCCGCTCTCCGGGCGTCAATACTTCTCAATCATCCGTTCCACCATCGCGGTCAGGGCCATTGGCCGGGCCGCCTTCCCCCTCCGAGATTCGAATGAGTGCAAACTCGAGCTTCGTTCCCTTTGTCGTCGAACGCACAGGACGCGGCGAGCGCTCCTATGACATTTACTCGCGGCTCTTGGAGGACCGCATCGTCTTCATTGGCACGGCCATCGATGACAATGTGGCCAACTCCGTCATGGCCCAGCTTTTGTTCCTGGACCGAACCAATCAATCCCAGGACATTTACGTCTACATCAACTCGCCCGGCGGATCCGTCACCGCCGGCTTGGCGATCTACGACACGATGCAATTCGTAAAGCCGGACATCGCCACCTATTGCCTGGGACAAGCCGCTTCCATGGGTGCCGTGCTCTTGGCCGGTGGTAGCGCCGGCAAGCGCTTCGCTCTCCCCAATTCGCGGGTGATGATTCACCAGCCCTGGGGCGGTGCCCAAGGCCAGGCGCGCGACATGGAAATTCAGGTTTCCGAGATTCTCAAGATGAAGCGCAACCTCGAGGGCATCCTGTCGAAGCACAGCGGCAAGTCTCCCGAAGAAGTTGCCATCGCCTCGGATCGCGACAACTTCATGAGCCCGACGGAGGCCAAGGACTTTGGTCTGATTGATCACGTCGTCTCGAATACTCCCGATAACGACGCCTAGAAAGGCCCGTCTTGTGCTCGGTGTGAGCTATAAAGGGGGCCAACATTCCCCCTATTGGTTCCGCGGGGCAACAAAGTGCAAATAGAGGCTCCCCATTGGCTCCATGTGTCCCAATGGGGAGCAGCTGTATCCGCATCAGGCTGAACGAGTTAGAATTCCGACGTGTCGCTTGCGCGGCTCGCACACCTCGGCCTAGTGACCAGCAGGCCTCAGACACCCGGCCAAGTTTCTAGGCAAGCAATTTAGGTATGACTCGATCTTCAGGACGCGGAAGACACGTTGAGCGCTGCACTTTTTGTGAGAAGCGCCGCCACCATGTGGCCTCTTTGATCGCCGGTCCGCCCGGCGTCTACATCTGCAACGAGTGCATTGAGATTTGCAACTCGATTCTGCAGGAGGAGCAGCGCCGCAGCCCCGAAGGTGCCTACGCCGAAGGTAAGGGCGCGCAACCCGAACAGGCCAAGGCGGCCGGAGCTCCCGAGGGCTCGCTGGTCGAAACGGAAAGGCTACCGACACCGATCGAGATCGCGCGCGGCCTGGACGAATATGTGGTCGCCCAACAACGCGCCAAGAAGGTCCTCGCGGTTGCCGTCTACAACCATTACAAGCGCCTGCGGCATAAGGTTCGCTTGCCCGAGGCCTTCGACGGCGTCGAAATTGAGAAATCCAACGTCCTGCTCGTGGGTCCCACGGGATCCGGCAAGACGCTCCTGGCCAGGACATTGGCGCGCATGCTCGACGTGCCCTTCGCCATGGCCGACGCCACGACTCTGACCGAGGCCGGCTACGTGGGCGAGGATGTCGAGAACATCCTGCTCAAGCTGCTGCAATCGGCCGACTTCGATCGCGACCGCGCCCAACAGGGAATCATCTACATCGATGAGATCGACAAGATCGGGCGCACCACCTCGAACGTTTCGATTACGCGCGACGTTTCCGGAGAAGGCGTGCAGCAGGCGCTGCTCAAAATTCTAGAGGGCACGGTCGCCAACGTACCGCCCCAGGGTGGTCGCAAGCACCCCGAGCAGTCCTACATTCAGATTGACACCTCGAACATCCTGTTCATCTGCGGCGGAACCTTCAGCGGCATCGAAGAGGTCATCTCCAAGCGTGTGGGTCGCAACGTGCTCGGCTTCGGCCGCAATCTTGATCAAGACGACTCCAAGACGGCTGTCGCGCGCGGACACACGCGCAAGGGCATCAATACAACCGAGCTTTCGCCCGAGGAGATCGTGCGCTTCCTGGCCCCCAAGGACCTGATGGAATTCGGCATGATCCCCGAATTCATCGGGCGACTGCCGGTGATCACCACCCTCGACAAGCTCGAGAGCGAAGATCTGGTTCGCATTTTGACCGAACCGCGCAATGCCTTGGTGCGCCAGTACCAGGGGCTGTTCGCGATGGAGAATTCCGAGCTGCTCTTCACGCAAGACGGTCTGGAAGGCATTGCCAACCTTGCCCTGGAACGCGAAACCGGCGTGCGAGCCCTGCGCTCGATCCTTGAGGATCTCTTGCTGGACTTGCTCTACGAACTGCCCAACCGCAAGGACACCCGCGAGTACGTCGTTGATGGCGAAGTCGTTCGCAGCGAAAAATCCCTGGCGCGCGGACTCGTCGCCGACGACATCGACGATGAGTTGGAGCAAGAAAACTCCGCCGCTGAGGCAAAGTCGGGCGCCAAGGACCTGGGCGAAGACGAAGTCGAGCGCGAAAGCGCCTGACTGGAAGCCAATCTGAGCCCTGGCCAAGCATGGGGAGCCCCGGGCCTTCTCCCGGAAGAAGATTGCCGTTCGTCGCCGATTCCGCCCTTGGCAGGTCGCGGGAACCATTCCCGTGCGACGCCGCTCGGGAGCGCGTGCGTGAAGGTTGGAGCGGGACCATGCCCCGGAACCCGCCCGGAGTGACCCACGTGCACTCATCCGACCCCGCTCGCCCGCCCGGGCCGCATCTCGGAGTGAGATCTGGCGTGAATGAAAGCCCAGCGCCGCTTTGTCGCGCAGCGCGAGGGGGATTCCGGCCCGCGGCCCCGCTATGCTTTGGAGATGCCCTCCAACTCCCCCCTGCGCATTCACTATCACCGCGACTTCGACGGAATGGTGTCGGCCGCTGTTTTGGCTGCCGTACTCAAGGAGCTCCACGGGGAGCAAGCCACTTGGGAAAGTGTCAATTATCACCAACGCGACGACTGGGACAACTTTGCCAGCGGCACGCGCTTCGCAATTGTTGATTTTCACTTTCATCCACGCGCTGAGTACTGGTTCGACCATCACCCGACGACTTTCTTGACGCCGGAGCTGCGCGCCGCCTTTACGCCCAACGAAAAGTGGGCTTGGGATGAGAGTTCCCCCTCTTGCCCGCCGATGATTTTGAGCCACGCCGAAAAGCATTGGGGTTACACAACTCCCGAGCGCTTTCAGGAGATGGCCTATTGGTCAAATGTCATCGATGCCGCCCAATTCGTCGACGTCGAGCAAGCGCTCTTTGGCGACGATGCAGCCCTGCGCATTTCGCGCTGCTTGGCCGTGGCCCCCGCGCCCGACTGGACCGACCAATTGGTTGGGGCCATGACCGTGGGAACGCTCGAAGAAGTGGCCGCGCGCTCCGACGTGGAATCCGCATGGCAACGCGCCGCGCGCAATCGCGACAAGGCCCTGGAACACTTCCCGCCGACGGTGATCTCGGTTGAGGACAACGTATTGCTCTACGACGCTTCTTCCAATCGCATTCGGCGCGAACGCTTCGCCGCCTTTTTTCACCATCCGGATATTCACTATTCGGTCGGAGTGATTCCCACGCGAGCCGGCTTCCATGTGACCACGGGAGTGAACCCCTGGAATCCCCCGGCGGAGGGCGAGGTCCACATCGGCGAAATCATGGAGGGTTACGGCGGCGGTGGACACCGAACCGTGGGCGGAGCCAATCCGCCGTCATTGGACGATGCCATGCGCGTAGCGCGTGAAGTGGCTGCCGTCCTGCGCAAGGCCCAGCGTGCGGCCGCGAGCAAGACGAGCTAACTCAAGGGTCCCCCCGAAGTCATCACCGTGTCCCCCTGCTTGATTCAATTAACAGCCGAGGAGCTGCAAACCCAAATCATCGAGCGCGGCGGTCGCCCCTTTCACGCCAAGATTATTCGCGAACAGGTGTTCGGCAACGGCGTCATCGACTACGCGGCCATGACCTCCCTGCCCAAGGGTCTGCGCGAGAGACTGGGCAAGGAACTGCCCCTGTTCAGCGGGCGCGAGGAGAACCGCACCCAAACCCGGGACGGAACGATCAAGCTGCTCCTGCGCTTCCCCAGTGGGGCCTCCGTCGAGACGGTCTACATCCCCTCGCGAAGAGCTGGACGTGGAGCCACCCTGTGTGTCTCAACCCAGGCTGGCTGCCCGGTGGGCTGCCCCTTCTGCGCCTCCGGCAAAGAGGGCTTGGAGCGCAATCTCGAAGCCCACGAGATTCTCGAACAGTACGTGCGCGGCCGGGCCTTGGGTCCCCTCTCGCGCAGCGTCGTTATGGGTATCGGCGAACCCTTTCTCAATCTGCCCAATCTCGAGCAGGCGCTCGAAGTGGTGCGCAAGGAGATTGGTATCGGAGCCCGCAAGCTGACCGTATCAACCGTCGGCTTCCCCGAACGACTGGCCCAGGCCGCGCGCAACAAACCCGGCTACCAACTGGCCATTTCGTTGCACTCGCCCTTTGATCGCGAGCGCTCTGAGCTCGTTCCCGCCATGGCCGGTGTAGCGGTCGAGGATGTGCTCGCGGCCGGCGACGATTGGTTCACCCAAACCGGACGTGAAGTGACCTACGAGATCGTTCTCCTAGGTGGCTTGAACGACAGCAATCACCACGCCGCCAAACTGGCCGACAGGCTCCGCAATAGGCGCGCAACGGTCAACTTGATCCCCTACAACCCGATCCCCAAGGAACGCTATCGGCGGCCCAGTGCGGAGGCGGTACAGAACTTTCAGCAACGGCTACAGGAGGCCGGAATCGTGGCCACGGTACGTTGGTCCAGGGGACTCGAAGAGGATGCAGCCTGCGGCCAATTGAGACGCCGCAACGCGGACACGCAAACGCCCGCCTGAGCGTCGCGCCTCGGGTCATGAACTTCCGCACCAATCAACTGGGCGGAAGACGTGAACTTGGAAACCATCCCTTTCCGGTTTACACGGATGGTTTGCGCGCCTGCGAAACGGATTCAGCTTGCTGAGCGGTCTCAACGCGCTGCGTCGAAAATTTCCGGCGGGCTTAAATAGAAGACGGCGAAGGCCTGCATGGTGCGCCTTCGCCGTCCTATTGAATCCGTATTTAGTCCGTTGCTGCTTTGGAAGCTGCCGTCCTAAACGCCGGCGGGAATCGCGGCCGCCACGGCCTCAAGAGCTCGGTCCACTTCGCCCTCGCGCACGATCAGCGGCATCCGGAAGCGAATCGATTCCGGTCCGGCGGCCAGGGCCATCAACTTTTGATCGAACAGCGATGCCAACATGGTGTCGCGGGCTTCTGAATTTTCACAGGTGAAGGCAATCAGCGAGCCGAGTCCGCGCACATTGGTGAAGGTGCCCTTCTCGCGGGCAATGCCGCGCAAGCCGCTCAACATGCGCTCACCCATGGCGGTGATGCTGTCGGCGAGTCCCTCCTCGCGAATGATCTCGATGAAGCGGTGGCTGCGCACCATGTCCACCAAACTTCCGCCCCAGGTCGAGTTGATGCGGCTCGAGCGCTCAAAGACGTGATCTTTGACCTCTTCCACCCGGCGATTGGCGTAAATACCGCAAACTTGTGTCTTCTTGCCGAAGCAGACAACGTCGGGGGCGACGCCCTTGTGTTGCCAAAGCCAAGCTTTGCCGGATCCATAGAAGCCGGTCTGAACTTCGTCGAAGATGAGCAGCGCCTCTTCTTGGTCGGCGTAATTGCGCAACTTTTGAAGGAACTCGCTGCGGAAGTGGTTGTCGCCGCCTTCGCCCTGCATGGGCTCGATCAAGATGGCCGCAACCTTGCCCTTGTGCTCGGCGAAGACTTTTTCGATTTGTCCGCAGGTCTTGGACTCCTTGGCTTCGAAATCGCCGCAGATTTCTCCATCCAAATCAAACTCGAGCGAGGGCGGATCCACGCGCGGCCAATCGAATTTGGGAAACAAACCGATCTTGTCGGGAACGGTATTCGTGAGGCTCATGGTGTAGCCCGAACGACCGTGGAAGGCTTGCTTGAAATGCAGCACGACCAGATCGTTGACGTTCTCGGTGAAGTCGGTGCGACCCAACTTGCGAGCTTTCCAATCGAAGGCCGTTTTCAAAGCGTTTTCCACCGCCAACGCTCCGCCGGAGACCCAAAAGTGATGGGGAAACTCGGGCGGCGTGACGTGCGAACCGAAGGCTTCGACGAAGTCCGCCATTTCGCTCGTGTACAGGTCCGAGTTGGCAGGATTCGAAAGCGCGACGCGCAACATGCGCTCCGTAAAGGCCTTGTCCTGCATCCGCGGGTGGTTGAAACCAACCGGCCACGAGGCGAAACAAGTGAAAAAATCCAAGTAAACATCGCCGGACTTGCTGTCGTGCAACCAGGGCCCGGTCGAGCGCTCGAGGTCCAAAACCAGCGGGTAGCCATCCACCAACTGATAGCGTCCTAGGGTCTTGTGTACATCTTTGGCGTCAACCATCACTCTCTTCTCCTTTTGCAGCTTGCCTTCAAAAAACTTGTTCCCGACCAAACGTGGAGAAGGTTATGGGTCCGCGTGGATCGCAAAGCCCTCCCTGCACCCGGCGGATCCATTGGCTCCGCCCGGCGCTCGTTCGTCGGTTATTCGTGTGCGTTTTTCCTGATCTCACGATGACCGCCAGCGCCCCGGCTCGCGGATGAATCCGGACCGAGGCTTCCAGGCGGCGCGGGTCTACTGAGCACGAAAAGGGGCCTCCCGCTGCCTGAGGGCCCCCAATCCAGTCAGAATTCCCCATGCCAGCCCGACATTGTATCGGTCTTGCCCCCACCTTTGCGACCGGCAACGGGCGTTCAGCGCGGGCAGCTCAGTCCCCCGAACCGCGCAATCCTGTCCTATTCGCACTAAACCTCGATTTGCCCCCCGGCGACCCAGGGCGACCGAACCAAGATTTTTTTTTTGGCCGATCCCCGGACGGGGTCCCCAAGTTTCACCCTCCATCGATTCCGGGGCCGGATAAGCAGCTCGCAGCATCCCGCTTCAGCGATCCAATTGCTTCGCCAACTGCTGTCCTGCGGCCTGGTTCGGAATTCGGATCAAGCACAGAATCGGTAAGGGATCTTCAATCTGCGCCACCTGCATTTCGCTTTCAACGTTCGTGAAAACTGCGGGTTGCACGCGCCGATCGTTACTCCTGCGCTGCCCGGCGCGAGCCATCGGTTCGCCTCCGTGAATCAAGGTGCAGCCCTCATCCAATCCCAATTCCCAAAGCGCCTTGACGGAACCCATGGCGCGCGCGTCGGCCAAGGGCACGGGGTTTTGCGTATCGGGGTGCAGCGCAAGCTCCTTCAAGAGCGCCTCGGTAAAGGCCGAAAGCATGCGCTCTTCGCACAGCACACGGCCGACGCGTCCGGGCAACTGCCCGGAAATCGTACCCGCGCGCCCGAAGGCTGCTTCGATCACCATCTTGGCGGAACTCTGAAAATCACCATCGGCGAGCACCACGCTGCGGTTGGCCGGCTGGGCCATTCCTTGGCACAGCACAATCGGAACGCCGAGAACATCCAAAGTCGCCTGAAAGGCCTCATCAGCAGTTGACGACTGATGGCCCGAAAGCGCTCGCTTGAGAGATCGGCGCACGTCAAAGGGAACGCCGTGCACAAGCGAAACGATGCCGGAGGGCAATTTGGCCGCCTCCAGCGCTCTGCACCAAACATCGCCCGCGAACGGAAGGCGCTCGTCCGCAATCACCAGCACGCTGCGCCCCAATTCCAAGTGACTCAGAATTCGCCGGCCCAGACCGGCGACCAAATCGGTCCAGCGCGCGAGGACGACGGCAATCTGTGCTTCACCCTCGCTTGCACGCGGTTTGGTCTCCAGGGCGGTCATGGCCCGGCGCTGGAGTTCCATCTCGGCTTCGTTCAAGCCGAACAGAGTTCTCAACGGCTGCTCCCATTGCGGGTCCTCTTGGGGATTCTCACGCAAAATACTGAGGGCTGAATTCAGAATGTCGCTGCGCTCCACATCCGAACTCGCATGCCAGCCGGCCCCGGCGCGCTTGCATGCCTGCAGCGCCTCGAACACCAAAGTTCCGCTGGAACGCGGCCAGCTGCCCAGGGACTCATGGGGCTCAACTCGCGCGCGCAACTCAAAGCCGTGCCCGCTGGCGTCCACGCGCCATTGACCTCCCACCCAATGCATTCCGAGCCGGGCCTTCACGCTCGCTCCCGATGGAGGCCCGCAGGTTCCCAGAACGGGGGGCGAGTGAGGTTGCGACGCGGACTCTCGGACCGGCAAGCGATTGCGGCCCGCACGCCATTCGAAGGAGATTCAAAAGTCACCTGCAACCAGTCGGCGAGGGACCCGTACGCTTGAAGATTCGTGTTCGGCACGTGGGGAGCCTAACCGGCTCCCGCAGACCCCCTCAAGCGCCGGAATGAGGTCAATTCGACCGGGCCCCCGACGGGGACTGTGAGAAGCACCCGGAAGCGCACTAGCATGGTCACCCGAATCCCCGCGCCCACGGCGCCGGAAGCCCCCAAGTCCCATGAGTTCCCGCTCCAATTCCTCCTCTCCCGCTGCCCAGCCGACTCCCGAGCGGCCCCGGGCGGGCCCCCGGCCCGATCCGGTCGCCTCCGATCAGGTCGCCACTGCGGAGACCGTTCGGCGCAGGCATCGGCGCAGCATGCACGTTCGTCGCGGTGCGGACTTCAGTCGGGCCTATCGACACGGCAATCGCGCGCGCGGGGGCATGATGACCGTGGCCGTGGTGCCCAATTCGTTCGGTTGGACGCGCCTGGGCCTGTCGGTGGGACGCCGCGTGTGGCGCAGCGCGGTCAAGCGCAACCGCGTGCGACGCATTTTCCGCGAGGCCTTCCGGCTAAACTACGCCGAGCTGCCCGTGGGCGTGGATTTGATATTGATCGGGTCCACCCCCCAGCTCGTACCGGAACTTGAGGCTGCGCGGGAAGAATTGACATACTTGGCGCGCAAGGCCTGGCGACGCTACCGCGAAAAGAATCCCGATTGCGGTGCCTCGCCCGGCGATGCCAAAAGCGATGACGCCAAAAACCGTGCGCCCGCATGAGAATCGCACGCTGGCTACTCGCGCTGCCGATTCGCTTCTATCAGCGCTTCATCTCCCCGCTCAAGCCCCCCACCTGTCGTTTCACTCCGACCTGCAGCAATTACGCTTTGCAAGCGCTCGAACGGCACGGAGTTTTCAAGGGCAGCGGCTTAACCATTTGGCGCATCCTGCGCTGCCAACCCTTTAGTCGCGGCGGACACGACCCGGTTCCCCCGGCGCGCGACGGCCGCACAATCTCCCACGTACACGAGGACCGCAAGGCAAACTCCGGCAGCTGTACACAAGCTCCCGACTCGAACAACGGCGCCCGCGGGTCGGACGACGAGTAGCCGCCCTGCTGTCCAGGATTAAGCACTACGAACCACAACCACGTTTTCAGTTCATGACCCACCTACGCGCTCATGTGTCGCGCTCCACGCGCAGCCCTTTTCCATTCGCTATTCCCTCGATGCTCGCCCTGGGCTGCCTGTTCGGCTCCTGCGCCTCGACCGCTTCCATGGACAGCCCGGTGCCCCTGGCCGGCGGTGAACCCGTCGACCATTTGATCGAAGCGGACGAAGTACACTTCAAGCATTTGTGGAAGCTCACGTCCGGCGGCGAGAATGCGGAAGGCTATTGGAGCTTTGCCGGCGATCGCCTGAGTTTGCAAAGGCGCAATCCCGAAGAGGGCGCCGATTGCGATCGCATTTTCGTGACCGACCCAGGGGGCGGCGGATTGATTCCCGTCAGTGACGGTCGCGGAGTGACGACCTGCGCGCACTTCATGCCCGGCGACCAAACCGTGATCTACGCCTCCACGCGCGGCGCCATGGAAAACTGTCCGCCGCCCGTGGACCACTCGCTCGGCTATGTTTGGCCACTCAGTCCGGAGTACGACCTGTGGACTCGGGATTTGAATACCGGAGAGTTGAAACAATTGACAAGTGAGGACGGGTACGACGCGGAAGCCACCGTTTCCCCCACCCAAGATCGAATTGTGTTCACGTCGACGCGCTCCGGTGATATTGAACTTTGGACTGCCGACCTCGATGGCGGCGACCTGCGCCAAGTTACCGATGAGCCGGGCTACGACGGCGGTGCTTTTTTCAGTCACGACGGCAAGCAACTCCTGTTTCGCTCCACCTCTTTTTCGAGTGAGAACCGAGAGCAGGAAATCGCAGCGTACCGCGGACTGCTGGCCAAAAATGTCGTTCGCCCCTCCGACATGGAAATCATGTTGATCAATGCGGACGGAACGAACCGCCGTCAACTCACTCAACTGGGCGGCGCCAATTGGGCCCCCTATTTTTTCCCGGACGACAAACGCTTCATTTTCTGCACCAACCACCACTCCGAATCCGCACGCGAATTTGATCTCTTCGCCATGGATGTGGACGGGGAACATTTGGAGCAAATCACGACGTACGAGGGCTTCGACAGTTTCCCCATGTTCAGCCCCGATGGGCGCTACTTCGTCTTTGCCAGCAATCGGGGTGGATCGCGTCAGGGCGAAACCAACCTTTTCTTGGCCCAGTGGCAATCCGTGCCGGGGCAATAGCTTCCGCCCGAACGAGCACCACACCTTTCCGCCGGTAGCTACGCGTTCCCTCCGCACCATGGACGATCCGAAGGACTCAAAGCGCTCCAAGCGCACTCGCAAGCAGGCTTCTTCCAAGCGCAAGAAGTCCAAGGGCGCGCCCGCGAAGCCCCAGGAGTCGCAGCTCCCCGATGCCGGGGAAGGCTCCAGCACGAGTGACTTGGGCAATCTGCCCGCCGGGACCGCGAACGGCAATCACAACAATCACGCCGGCGCGGGAGGCAAGCGCGGCTTGCCGCCCGACGGCCGGTTCTTGTTGTG
>JAJDES010000476.1 GCA_029259675.1 Planctomycetota bacterium | reverse complement strand
TCGGTGTGGGGGACACCTTCAGCGGCGAATCGGAGCGGCGCTACAAAATCAGTCAGCGCAAGTACTTCAAGAAGTTTTACGGTGCCCTGGGCGGCTTGGTGATCGGGACGCTGAATCGGTTGTCCGCGTGGTGGCCGCAGGCGAAGAGCTTTCGACCCATGCACGAGCTCAAGCACTTGGGAGACTTTGCAGATCCGGTCGAAATCCCAGTCGGTGCCGAGGGCGATTTCGTTTTGGAATTGAGCATGGCGCCGACTTGGATCTTGGCGGTCGGCATTCTCGGCAACGGTTCGAAGTGGGTTTGCCCGGCGGAGACGTGGGACTGGTTTTTTGAAGCCGAGTACTTCATGCGCGCGCTCGACACAAAAACCGGGGCCTTCCTCGGTGCCTGGAGTTTTCGCAAGACGACATCGGGCAGGGTCGATCCGCTCGAGCTGGATGCGATTCCCGAGTACGCAGCTTTGGCTGTGCAGCCGGTCGAACAAGTGCCAGCGACGGAGGCTACACGCGCCGTCGATGGCGATGCGCAAGCGAAGGCGACTTCCGGTGCCCGAGGAGCCGAGCGCGAAGGCGATTCCGCCCAAATCGAAGTCCACGGCGAGGAAGCCGGGTGAAGGGCTCGGATCGGGGTCGAGCGCCCTTGCCCGAAGCTGTCGCCGCACCCGAGCGAGGCCGAGTCTTGCTCGTCGTTCCCCATCCCGATGACGATGTAGTCGGAGCCGGGGGCACCTGTTGCCTGCACGCCTTGGCCAAGGACCCGGTGCGGGTCATCATCGCCTACGACGGAGCCCTGGGGAATCCGCATCAGCGCTACGATGCAAACCTGTTGCCGGCCATGCGCGAGCGCGAAGCCCTGGCGGGTGGGGCTGAATTGGGCTTGCACGACTACGATTTCCTGGGCTACCCCGAAGGGCATCGACCGAAGCCGCCCGAGTTCGTGGAAGCCGTGCGGCGCCTGGCCCATCGCATTCACGAGTGGCAACCCGACATCGTTTACGGGCCTTGGATCGGCGAGCACCACCTGGACCACCACATCCTGGCGCGGGTCCTGCGGGCCGCCTTGGTCATGGCGGACTTTCGCGGCTCGGCCTGGGGCTTTGAAGTTTGGTCGCCCTTGGTCGCCACGCGCGTGGTGGATATCTCCAAAGTCGTAGATCGCAAGCGCAAAGCGCTCTACCGCCACACGACTCAATTCGGTCCCTCGCAACAAGACTTGAGTCACGCCGAAGCGAGTCTGGAGGCCAGCGACCCCTGTTTGGCCCTGAATCGTTATCGCAGTATCTACCTGCCCGAAGGAGCCGCCTACGGCGAGGGCTTTTGTCCCTTGGGCGAACCCGATGCAGCGGATTTGGCCCTGTTGGAAGCGGAGCCCTCTTGAGCATGCAAGTTGTCCTGATCAGCTCGAACTTTGCACCGCACTTCGAAGGTGGAACGGAACGCGTCGTGCGAGCCCAGGCCCGCGGCCTCAAAAACTTGGGCGTGGACGTGCGCGTGTTTTGCAGCACGGACGAGCCCTATGACGGCAACTTGGTGCAGCGCGAGGAATTGGACGGAATTGAAGTGCTGCGCTTTTGGCCCAAGGGCGAGGAGCTCACCGTTGAATTGGACAGACCGCAACTGTGCGAACGCGTCGCCGCGGAGGTTGCAGATGCGGATTTGGTGCACGTGCATCATTGGTGGCCCTGGGGCTCGGGCCTGGTGCGAGCCCTGGCTCCAACTCCGGTCGCGATCACCTTGCACGACATGTTCGCCACCTGTCCGCGCTTCTTCCGCCTGTCGCCGAACAGTGAATTACAATGCCCCGAGCGGGGCGACTGGTCCAGTTGTGCGCTTTGCATTCAGCCCCACGATCCCGAGCGCAGCTTGCAGGCTTTCGAAACTCACCTGGCGCAAAGGTCGCGGGCATTCGAGCTGGAAGTCGCCGCCGCAGCCGGACTCCTGGCACCCAGTCGCTGCCATGCCGAGCGCATGGAAGCGCTGCTCGGACTCGATCCGCAGTCGATCGCGGTGCTGGGCCACGGACTGTGCGAATCGACGCTCGCAAGCGCAGGTGGCGCTGACGCCGGGCAGCGGCACAGGTGGGACGGAAAGCAGCAGCTGGTGATTTTCCACTCCGGCCACCGCTCCCAGGCCAAGGGAACTCTCGATTTGGTGCAGGCCCTGTCGAGCTTCCCCGCCGGCCGCCTGCGCCTGGATTTGGCCGGTAAGGAAGTGGAGGCGGGCTTTGATGACCAATTGCGAGCCGCCGCGGGCGGGCTGGAACTGCGCTTTTTGGGCGCCTACGGGCCGGAGGAATTGCCCGCTTTGTGCAGACAAGCCCACCTGGCTGCATTCCCATCGCGCGCGCCGGAAAGCTACGGGCTAGTCTTGGACGAGGTCCTGGCCCTGGGGCTGCCCGCTTGGGTTTCCGATCGCGGAGCCCTATCCGAGCGCGTCGGCTCCGCCGGATGCATACTGCCCGCCGAAAAGCCCTCAGCGTGGGAGGACGCAGTGCGGCAACTGTTGCACAATCCCGCCTTGCTTGAGGAGCAGCGTCTGGCCGTACCGGCGCGCATGCCCACGGCACAGGATGCCGCGCAAAACCTCCACAAGCTTTATCAATCGATCCTCGCTCGAGGGCCCCTGCCCCGCTCCCATCCGTGAAAGCCCTTTTTCCCCCCTTGGCGGACCCCGCCAGCTTGCCCAAGCGCGTCTTCTGCGTGGCGCCCCATGCCGACGACGAAGTTTTTGGCTGCGGTGGACTCTTGGCCCTGCACGCCGAGCGCGGCGATGAAATTCGCGTCGTGGTTCTGACCGATGGCGCGGCCGGCGATCCCAACCACACCGAAGCGGATATTCAAAGTGCGCGCCAAGCTGAATCGCGCCGCGCGGGTGAAGCCCTGGGCGTGCGCGATCACCGCTTTCTGGGCCTGCCCGACGGCGGACTGGCGCAGCTTGAAGCGAGCGGTGAACTCAAGCGGCAGATAGAGCGGGAATTGGAAGAATTCGGTCCCGCGCTGGTTTACGGACCCTCACCGCAGGAGATGCACCCCGATCATCGCGCAACCAGCCGAGCCTTAATCGAGGCCTTGGCTGCAGGCGAGAACCGGCGCGTTTTTCTCTACGGCGTCAACACCCATGTGACGGCCGGCATCCTCTTCGACACGACCGCGGTATTTGACAAGAAGCGCGCCGCCATCAACGCTTTTGAAAGTCAGCTGCGCTATCACGATTTGCAGACCAAAGCGGATGCCGTGGATCGCGCGCGCACCGTTAACATCGAAGATCCCAATGTGCATCACGTCGAAGGCTTTGCCGATCTGCAAAGCGGTGACTTGCTTGAGTACCAAGCGCGCATGGCCGGGGTCTTGGATTCACTTTTTGAAGCTGGTCACGGTTTGGCGAGCAGCTCCACAGCAGCCCAGGTCCATCCATTGAATACAGAGCAACCGTCGCCCTCAGAGAAGCTTTCGCCGGAAGAAAAACCCAATCCCGGCGCTCAAGTGAGTCGCGTGGCGCCCGAGTTGCCGGCGGCAACCGCGGTCATTTCGACTTGGAACAAGAGTGACGAAGTGCGCGACAATTTGCTGAGCTTGCGCAAGCAGACTTTGCCCTTCGAATCGATCGTGGTGGTGGACAATGCCAGCACGGACGAAACGCAAGCGATGATCGCGCGCGAGTTTCCCGAAGTGCGCCTGATTTGCATGCCCAATTCGGCCTACGGGGCCTGCGAAACGTTCAACATCGGATTTGCCAGCGTGCAAACGCCGTTGACCGCCATTCTGGACGATGACGTGGAATTGCCCCCCGATTGGTTGGAAAAGACGACGCGCCGTATCGTGCGCGAGCCGGACACGACGGCGGTCGTATCGACCAAGGTCGTCGAGCCCGGAATGCCCGACAGTTATCTGCATTCGGAGTCGCTCAACTCCGAGCGCTACATGAGCACCTTCCGCGGATGCGGAAGTCTCGCGCGCAGCGCGGCACTTGCCGAAGCGGGCTACTACGACGAGCGCCTGTTCATTTACGGCAATGAGCGCGACTTGACGTGCCGACTGTTGAATTTGGGCTACCGCGTGTTGCAGTACCCCGAGGCGGAAACCTTCCACCGTCAGCCCTTCGGAATCCAAATGGGCAAGCGCAGCCTTTACTACCACGCCCGCAACGCGTGGCTGGGCATGCTCAAGTACGCGCCACTCAGTGACTTGGCTCGCATGCCCTTCTTGGTGCTATTCAAAGTCATCCTGCGCGGCAAGGAAACAGAGGCCAAGGGGCAGGTAACCGATGCCACCGGAACGATTGGAATCGGAAGCTCGATTCGCAATACGCCCGGCTCGGTCGGCATTCTCTTCAAGGCCGCGCTGAGCGTGCTGGCCAACGTTCCCTATTGCCTCAAGCACCGCAAGCCCGTGCGCTCCGAAGACTTCGACCTACCGCTTCAATAGGCAAGACGCAGGCAAACTCATCACCCGTCACCGTTTTTAGTCCGCGCGTCTGCGCTTCCCGCGCCAGGCCACGACACAACGGACCAAGCGCCGCAAGCTTGGCTCGAATCGCAACCACCGCCCAGAATCCATGGACTCCCAACCCAGTCAAGCAGGCATTGCAGAGGCGCAGGCTGACCCGGCGGATTCCGATTTGCATTGGGCCCTGGGCCCCGTTTCTGCGGTTGTTTGCAATTACAACGGTGAGGGATACTTGAGGGAATGCCTGGAGGCCCTGCAGGCACAAGAGGGCGGACTGGATGAACTTTTGGTGGTGGACAACGCGTCCACCGACGGCAGCCTGGAGCTTTTGCGAACAAGCTTCCCGGAAGTCAGCGTGCTGGAGCTCAAAGAAAATAAGGGGCCTTCGGTGGCGCGCAATGCCGGCATGCGCGCAGCTCGCAACCGCAGCGTGCTGGCAATCGACAATGATGCCGTGCTGCTGCCCGACGTGTTGTCCAAAATGCGCACGGCCCAGGCCACTTCGGTCTCGGCAGTCGCAGCCCAACCGCGCAGCGTGTTCGCCGACGAACCCAGTCGCGTGCACTACGACGGCGCTTGGTTCCACTACGTGGGTTTGCTCTCCCTACGCAATTTCTACACGCAGCTCGATCGGGCTGAGGGGCGTGGAGTCGTTCAGGTGGACGGGTTGATTGCAATCGCGATCTTGCTCGACAGAGACCGGGTTCTGGATGTCGGCGGCTACGACGAAAGCCTGTTCATTCTCTTCGAGGATTACGACCTGTCGCTGCGGCTGCGCATGGCGGGGGACACGGTGCTTTCCGCCGAAGACGCCATCGTCCTACACAAGGGCGGCACGCCCGGCATCAGCTTTCGCAGCGGTGTGGCCTATCCGAAAATCCGAGCCTTCTATCATTCGCGCAACCGCTGGGTGCTGCTGGTCAAGAATCACAGGTGGAGGACGCTGATCCTCTCCATGCCGGGGATGGCCCTTTACGAACTCATTTGGGGCGGTTTCAGTTTGGTGCAGGGCAATTTTCGCGCGCACATCGCGGGCAAATGGGCCCTGATCAAGCTTTGGCCCGAACTCATGGCTGAGCGCAAACGCATCCAGGCCCTTCGCCGTGTCCCCGATCGAGAGCTCCTGCGTGGAGGACCGCTGACAATCTCGCCGCACCTTTTGACTCGCCGGCCGGCTGCCATGGCCATCGGGATCCTCGATCGCCTGCTGAGTCTTTGGTGGAGCTTGGTGAGGCCCCTGGTCGGCTGAGCCCAATGCCCGCCGGAGGGTGCAGCTACGCCGGCTGAGTGCCCGAACTCGGTGATGGCCGCGCCCGCGAGCCCAAAGCCGTGGCGAATTTAGAAGGGGCTGCCCCGGGCCCGCTGATGAAGCGGCTTCAAGGTGCCAGAGCGCCCTCTATGGGTTAGGCTTCTGCCCCGTGAAAGTACTCCTCGTCAGCCATGACTTCCTGCCCAAGCACACCGCGGGCACGGAAATTTACACCTTCGAAATCGGGCGCGCCCTGCAGGAGCGCGGCCATGAGGTGCACGTCTTCTCCACCGAGAAGGACATCAGCTTGCCGAACCTGGAGGTTCGCCAGCGCACCTACGAGGGCCTTCCCGTGCACGAGCTGACGAACAACCTGTTCTACAACAACTTCGTCGAAACCTGGGATTACCCACCGGCCGCGCGTTCGTTCAAGGGCCTGCTCGATGATTTGCAACCGGACGTCGTGCACTTCATGCACTTGATGTATTTGTCGGTTGGTTGCGTGGAGGAGGTCGCCGCGCGCAACATCCCGGTGATGTACACGCTGCACGATTACTGGCTGCAATGCGCTCGCTACGGTCAGCGCCGCCATCCCAGTGGCGATATTTGCCACGAAATCGATTTTGACACCTGCGGCGGTTGCCTGCTGGACCTGAAGTATCGCCAGACCCGAACGGAGCGGGCCATGGCCAAGGGGATTGCGCGCTTGCGCAGTGCCTCCGGCATCAACCTCGGCGACACGGCCCGCAAAATAGGGGACAAGCTCAAGGGGCGCTCCGGCGATGCGGCACCGCCCGAAAT
>JAJDES010000475.1 GCA_029259675.1 Planctomycetota bacterium | reverse complement strand
TGGGCCATTTATCGGTGCTCCCGGCCCATTTCCTGGAGAGGAGTCCCGCAAAGAACCTCGTGAAAGAGGCTTGGCGGTTGATTCCGTCCCCCTCGGATCTCAGATGCGAGACTTGAGGTGACGTTCTAGGCCCTCTCCAGGGGCTTGCAGGGGCATTCCAATGCCGAGCGAGGTGTCAATGCGGGACTCCCCCTATCGACCGTTCAGAGCCGAGCTGGAGAGTGGAGAACGAAATCTGAGGCGCCAAGGTCAGGGATCCGAGGCTCATTGCCCCAGTTGACTCCTTCCCCCCATGAGATTTCGGAACTCCAAAACGGAGATCGGAGACACATCCGGCTTTTCTCAGCACCCCCGCTGAGAAAGTACCCCACAGCTGATTGAGAGCTCCTCCGGTCCCGAAGTTCGCCAGGACAATTCCAATTGGATTGAGCTCAGCCGCCAATTGCCGCTGACGCCGCCTCAATCCGATGGTCTGTGAACTGACTATGTTGCGTGGGTTTTTGCGTCAGAACCCGGAAGCTTGTGGGGCCGAATACCCTGCTGAGCAGCTGGGAAGGGAGCTTCGAGCCCGATCGGGCAGACCGGGCCCAAATCGGAGGGCCTGCTCTATCTGCGCTAAGGTGCAAGTTGATTGCAGAGCAGCGGTTGCGCGCCCTTGCAGCCCAAGTAAACCCACCAAAGCTAGTCAGTTCAGACGGTCTGTGCGGCAGACGGCCCTGCCACTTGCCCGCCCACAAGCTTGGGCGGGCCCGGGTAAAAATCAGACGTCCAGTTCGCCAACCTCGAGGGCGTGGCGCTCGATGTATTCGCGGCGTTGCTCGACACCCGTGCTCATCAGGATCGTGAAGATTTCATCGGCGTGGATTTCGTCCTCGAGCAACACGCGGTACATGCGGCGGCGCATGGGATCCATGGTGGATTCCCAGAGCTGCTCGGGGTTCATCTCACCCAGACCCTTGTAGCGTTGCACATCGACTTCGCCCTGGGCGCCCTGGCGCACGGCTTCCGCGAGTTCCAAGAGATTCTTGGCCGTGACAGCATCCTTCTTGGTCTTGATTTCCCAATCGCCTCCGCCTTGGAATTTCAAACCGAGCGCTTTCAACTCGCTGAGCAAAGTGTGCAGCTCTGCGCTGTGACTCAAGTGGGCTGTGATTACGTCCGCAGAATCGCGGCCTATGTCGCAATCGGGTCCGGTGTAAATCTTCAGTTCTTCGGATTCACCGCCCCCGACTTTTTGGAGTTCCATGAACTCGCGCAATTTCGTTCCGGACTCGAAGTAGTGATCGACACCGTTTACCTGAGCCCAGTGCTCCGGCGCAGCTTCGCCATCCCAAGAATTGATGATGTCCGTCGGATTGCGACGAGCCCAAACGGGGAAAACGTGTTCAGCGATGTCCTCCAACTTACGCAGCAAGTCACAAACCTGGCGCAATTCGGTGTCGACCCATTCGCGATTGGCTACCGCATCAAAGATTTTGAGGGACTTGATGCCGCGCTCTACCAGCAACTGACGCAACTCGGGATCGGTAGAAACATAGGTTTCTTCCTTGCCGATCGTCGCCTTGTAAAGCGGGGGAACCGCAATGAACAATCGTCCCGCCTCGATCAAGGGGCGCATGTGACGGAAGAAAAACGTGAGCAGCAACGTGCGAATGTGGGAACCATCCACATCCGCGTCAGTCATGATAATCGTTTTGCCGTAGCGAAGCTTCTCAAGGTCAAACTCATCGGCAATGCCACAACCCAAGGCGGAGATGATCGTCAAGATCTCCGAGTGTCCGAGCATTTTGTCGAGCCGCGCCTTCTCAACGTTCAGGATCTTACCCTTCAAGGGCAGAATCGCCTGATAGCGACGATCCCGACCTTCCTTGGCCGAGCCACCCGCAGAATCACCCTCAACAAGGTAAACCTCGGACTCCTCCATGTCCTTGGACTGACAGTCGGAAAGCTTGCCGGGCAAGTTACCGCTGGCCAGCGCTGATTTACGACGAACTAAATCGCGCGCCTTGCGAGCAGCTTCTCGAGCTTGCTGCGCGCGAACAGCTTTTTGAACAATGGTTTTCGCCGGACCAGGGTTCTCTTCCAAGTAGATCCCAAACTGTTCCGCCACAACCGACTCGACAATGCCTTGCGCTTCGCGGTTACCCAGCTTGTCTTTGGTTTGACCTTCGAACTGAGGATCGGGAACCGCCAGTGAAAGGACCGCAGTCAATCCTTCGCGGAAGTCGTCGCCCGAGGGAACCTTGTCGGAATCCTTAAACAGCTTTTCCTTCTTGGCATAGCTGTTCAAGGTGCGTGTCAGCGCCGCTTTCAATCCCGCAAGGTGAGTTCCACCACCGTGCGTATTGATGTTGTTGACGAAGGTGTAGATCGTCTCCTGATAGCTGTCCGTGTATTGCAGGGCCAACTCGACCGCGTACTCATGATCGGGATGCTCTGTCGAAGACGCCGTCTTGATGAAGTGGACAACGTCCGCGTGCAAGGCTTCCTTGTTCTTGTTCACATTTTCAATGAATGTGCGCAAGCCGTCGGGAAACTCAAACAACTCACTCTGGCCGGTTCGGTCGTCAGTCAGAGAAATCTTCAAGCCGCGTGAGCCCATGAGATAGGCCGTTTCACGCAGACGCTTGGAGACGATGTCGTACTGAATTTCAGTCGAACTGAAAATCTCGTGATCGGGCAAGTAGCTGACAGTGGTGCCCGTCTTGTCAGTAGGGCCGACAACTTTGAGTTCTTCATCGCGAACGCCGCGCTTGAAACTCATTTCATACAGCTGGCCTTCTTTGTGTACTTGCACCTTCAGCCACACCGAAAGGGCGTTCACACAAGAAACACCCACGCCGTGCAATCCACCCGAGACTTTGTAGGCACCGCTATCGAATTTTCCGCCCGCATGCAATTTGGTCATGACGACCTCAACTGCGGGAATCCCCTCTTTCTCGTGCATGCCCACCGGAATGCCGCGACCGTTGTCGCTGACCTTGACCGAACCGTCGACTCCGATAACGACATCGCAATGATCGGCAAATCCGCCGAGAGCTTCATCGATAGCGTTGTCAACGACTTCCCAGATCAAGTGATGGCAACCGCGAACATCGGTATCTCCGATGTACATCGCGGGACGCACACGGATGGCCTCGAGTCCCTCGAGCACCGTAATGGAGCCTGCGTCGTAGCTGTGCGTTTTTGTTTCTTCTGACATATCAGCCTCGGAGCTTGAAGATCACTCGCTGTACTCGTTCGGAGCCGAGCAGCTTGTTGGCCTTGCGGCGGTATTGATCCCCAGTGAAATTCTTTAGTTCTTGGTAGTGGGCGGATGAATCCACCTCAACAGTGAGTTCACCAGAGCGGAAGCGTACGGCGCGCGCTCGATTAGCGAGCTGCTTTCCCACGGCATCACTCCAAGCTTGCAAGATCTCATTCGTGACCGAACGAGAGCTAAGTCCATTCGACCGAAGGAAGGTCTGAAGAACATCTTGGATGCTAGTTACGCCGCGTCGCTTCTGATTGTCCAAATTCAGACGTCAATCGTGATCGGCATCACAACGTAAACGTAGTTTTCTCCCAGTGTGAATTTTCCCGGACTCGTCTTTTCTGTGAAATCCAACATGACGGAATTGGTTTCGCAGTTTTTTAGACCGTCCATGACGTAGTCCGGGTTGAAGGCCAATGCCACTTCATCGCCGTCGTAAATAACTTCCATCTGCGCCGAAGCTTCGCCGGTTCCCGCTGATTTGGCGAAGACATCCAAGCGACCCTTGCTCAATGAAAGCCGGACTGCTCGCGTATCGGCCGAAGCCACGTTCGAAACCAAACGAAGTTTCTTCGCCAACAACTCTCGGTCGGCCTCCATTCGATTGGTGGTCTCCTGCGGGATCACCGCGCTGTAACGTGGAAATTCACCGTCGATCATGCGTGCGAAGATTTCCGCTTGGCGAGTTTTCAAACCGAATTGATTCTCGCCGAACTGAACTCGGATGTTCTCCAACGGGTCGCTGATAACGCGACAGAACAACTGCATCCCCTTTGTCGGAATGATTGCGCGGTGCTCAAGATCAATATCCGTGTCCAGCGGGATGGTCGAGACTGATAGCCGGCGCCCATCTGTAGCAACCATTTTAAGCTGCTGCTTTTCGATCAAGGTCAGAATGCCGTGCATGGCGTAGCGACCATGCTCTTTAGCGGCGGCGAAGGATGTGTTTTTGACCAATCGAGTGAAATTCCCGCCTTGCAAGCTGATGCTGCCCGCCTCGGAAAAGCGGTCCACCGCAGGAAACTCATCGGGATCCAAAGCTGCCAGTTGGCAACGGTCGGAACCGCTCGTGATGACACACTTCTCTTCTTCGGCCTCGATGGTGACGGTTTCACCCGACAGATCCCGGACGAATTCAGATGAGACTCGCGAGGGAATCAAAGCCGTACCGGTCTCCTCCACTTTGACATCGTCAATTCTGTAGCGGACGGCCACTTCCAGGTCGGTACCCACGAGCTCAAGAGCATCGTCAGTCGCAACGAGGTAAACGTTCTCCACCGCTGGGCGGGTGCTTTTGATCGGAATGACGCTGTTGGCGACTGTCAAACCCTCGCGCAGTTGTTCGCGATCGCAGAGGACCTTCATGACGGATGGTCTCGGTGTGTTATCCCCATAAAGGGGTGGTGCTGGGGTTGGTGTTTGGGTCTGGGAACTATTATTAAATCTTCTAATAGTCTTAATAAGGGCCCGACTTAATTGTGGATAACCGCTCTAGTGGAATCCCTAAGCTGTTTGCAGGTCGTGACTTGTGTTGAGCCTAGGGTGGTTTGTAGCTGGGGGAGGCTTGTGGATAATCCGGTTCTAGGAAGGCTCTTGTTCACAGCCCTCCCCAGAGCGAGTTGGTCGGCTCTAATGCTCCGGGGACGATTGGGGAGCCAGGGCAAAGTGTTCAGAATCCATACCTGGTTGTCCCTGTGGTTATCCACAGGTTTTGGACAGCGTATCGACCCCAAAATCAGCCCCTCCGCGCAGGGCTCAAGGTACTCGAAATAGGCCAAAAAGTACACCTGTACGGGCTCGAGAGCGGCTTTTGCCGCGGCCCCGGCCTGCAGCTGGGAAGGGTCACCAAAACAGGTTCTGGGACCCAATTGGGCCGGGTTCTTCCCCGGCATTGTTGGGGCATTCCCAGTGGGCGCCGGCAACCCGGCAAATGACCCGCAATGACTTCCTTTAGCGCGACTCAATCCATGCCAATCGGAAGCCCTCAGCGGGCCTGGATTGCTATGGCGGGGAACCCTCGCGATGTTGATGTTCAAGCTATCTTTCGGCGCTGGCGGGAGCGGTGAGGGCTCTACAGATGGAGAACGGTAGCCCCACCAAGGGCGAGGGCTGCGGTTTGGGGACTACCGGCTTGCTGCCTGGGGCACGGGTACTGATGAGGAGATTTCCGGTGGCAAAAGTCCCATGCCGACTGATTTGCTCAAGCGGGCATCGGCCGGGTTCCGTGGGGCTCTACAGCGACATCAGGCTCTAGAGAGGCACCTAACTGAAAGTGAGTAAATTGGACCCCAGGCCTTGGGCAGGTGACCGTTGAGCACCCAACTTGAGCTGCGGTGAACGCATCCTGCGCTTGTTGGTGGCGCAGCTGCAGACAGGTCAAGATTCAGACGATTGAGCAATCGCCATCAAGCGTCACGCATCTGAATTTGAGCGTGAAAGCTTCCGACTAGCTCACGAGTTTCCGCATCTTCCTCGGAAAGGCGCTCAACTTTCTTGATCGCATGCAAGACGGTTGAGTGATCGCGACCACCGAAATAACCACCGATTTCTTCGAGTGACAACCGCGTCAGCCTGCGCGCGAGAAACATTCCAATTTGGCGCGGATAGGCAATGGCATTGGTTCTCTTGCGCGATTGCAAGTCGGATAGCTTTACTCCCATGCGCTCCGTCACAACTCGCAAGATGTCATCCATCGAGGGTGGGCCGGTGCGTTCGATGAAGATGTCGCGCAAGCATTCCCGTGCGAGTTCAGATGAAATCGGTTTCCCGGCAAGACGTGAGTAGCCGATCAATTTCACTACGGCGCCTTCCAATTCGCGGATGTTCTCGTCGATGTGCTCTGCCAAGAGTCGTGCGACTTCGTCCGGCAGCTCCATTCCCCTCGTTCGACTCTTGCGCTTGAGGATGGCCATCCTCGTTTCGTAGCAAGGCTGCTCAATCTCCGTTACGAGACCCCATTTGAAGCGCGATACCAAGCGCCCTTGGAGCGTTGGGATTTCCTTCGGGGGACTATCGGAGGAGAGAACGATTTGTTTGCCGGCGTTGTAGAGCGTGTTGAAGGTGTGGAAAAACTCTTCCTGAGTACGTTCCTTGTTCGCCAAAAGGTGAATGTCATCGACTACAAGAACATCCACATTGCGATACTTCGTGCGGAACTTCTGCAGGTCGCCGTTTTCCAGCGCTCCAATGAAGTGATTGATAAAAGTCTCTGACGATAGGTAGAGAATGCGAGTGTCAGGTTCGCGGTGGAGGATTGACTGACACAGGGACTGCAACAGGTGAGTTTTGCCAAGTCCGACGCTGCCGTGCAGAAAGAATGGGTTGTATGCAGTTCCGGGAGACTCGGAAACGCCGACTGAGGCTGCGTGAGCGAAGCGATTGCAGGGGCCGACGACAAAGTTGTCGAATAGGTATCCCGGATTGAGGGTGGTGTCGCTGGCCTGCAAAAGCCCGCGATGTTTGGGAGGCTCCGGGATTGCAGATCGATCGGGGATTGCAGGGGGCGGGACGGTTTCGAACTCTTCTTTTTGCTGAGGGGGCAATCCGCGCCCCACCATCAGTTCGGGATCGACGTGAAACTCAACACGACGCGGCGAACCCAGAACCGTACTCACTGCTTGTTCCAAAACAGGACGGTAATAGGTGTTCAGCCAGTCCCGCGTGAAGCCATTTTGAACGGCAATGCACACGGCCTGGTCGTTGGCATCAATCAAGGCCGCGCGACGGAACCATGTTTCAAATTGTTCGCGTTGAATCCGCGCCTGAATGGCTTCTTGGATTTTTCCCCACAGGAGGTCGAGTTCCGTTGCGGCTTCGCTCTCGGTTCCGTCGGCTCCGGGTGCGCGCGCCGCCTCCGAG
>JAJDES010000474.1 GCA_029259675.1 Planctomycetota bacterium | reverse complement strand
GTCGTCACGAGCGTGAACAGCATGGACACGATCATGATGCATCAAGAGGGCGACATGGATCCGGGCGGCAAAGCGCTACTCATGTACGGAACCCTCGATGAATACCTCACCGGCGAGCACGACAAAATGGTGAAGACTGTCTTTCGCTATTTGTCAGACGACGAAATGGTGATGGAGGTTCACGATCTCCCGATTGGCGAAAAGAACACGAAAGTGTTTGAAATCCGCTACAAGCGACGCACGAAGTAGGAGATTGCTCAATGGCCCGATTCACCATCGACAAGTACATCGATGCCCGGCGCGAAGTCGTCTTCGATACCGCACTGGACCTGCACTCAGCAGCAGAAAACATCCGCGGTATTGAACAATTGGAAGTGTTAACCGAGGGCCCGATCGGGCTCGGCACGCGCTTTCGCGAAACGCGGATCATGTTCAAGAAGGAAGCGACGGAAGTGATGGAGATCTCGGTCTTCGACCGCCCCTCGCGCTTCGTCTACAAAGCCGAAAGTCACGGGTGCAAGTACTTGACGAGCTACGACCTCGTTCAAGAAGGCACGGGCACGCGCCTCTCACTGGTCTTTTTGGCCGAGCCGCAGACCTTTATGGCCAAGGTGCTGGGAATCGTTTTCTCATTCATGATGAAAGCCTGCATGAAAGAGGTTGATAAGGACCTAGAAGACTTGAAGGCCGTGGCTGAAAGTCGCGCTCCGAAGTAGCGCGACTTTCCACTCGCTTGCGCCGGAATTCGCGCGAAATTTTCCACGCAAGCGAGTTCGTTCACAGCCATTGGGCGCTGTGAGCGATCCCTATTGTCCGGACTGGAGCGCTACTGCTTGCGTGCGGGATCCGGGCGGGCCGCGGACGTATAGGTCTTGGTTTCGCGCAACGCATCGAGCCAATAGCCGGACCCGATCACCTGAAGCTCAACTCCACCCGTTTCGAGCGGCTCGGAATGGACAATCCAGACAATGGACTCCGCCTCCGGAAAGGGTTTGCCTCGCACGGCTTCCCCGAAGAGACGGTTTAGGGGAGCGTCGTCGGGCATACCATCCGCCAGCAGGCGTACGATCAACGTCTCGTGCAGTGCCGCCTCCAAGAGACGTGCGCCCTCCTGATCTTTGGCCGTCACCGCAAGTTGGACCTCGACCGCATCGGGAACCGGCACGACACTCGGAAAGGCTTGGTAAAGCAAACTACCGACGTGGAAGAAGCGTTCGTGCAACGGCATGTCCGCGTACTCCTCCCACAGCTTTTCGTCGAGCATCTCGTGCGAGACATTTTGGATCTGCCCTTTACTCAACGAATCGCCAAGGCGGTATTGGAGCAGTATGGACGCTGCTTTGGCGGGTTCCAGATCGCGCAAAGAAAGCACGCACATCTCGCGCAAATCATCGGGACTCAAGTCGGCGATGTCGCCAAACTCCATTCGATCGAGCAGTTGCTCGAAATCTTCGGTACTCCACGATCCTCCTATCTCTTCCAAGACGGAGAAACCACGTACGACCACATTGAAAGGTGAAGGCATCAGGTTTTTACGCGATAGCCGCGTACTTGTTCGCCTCGGGGAGCGCATGCAGCCGAGTCCGGCGCCCTGGTGCGACTATCCGAGCAGTTGCGGTAGATCGTGCCCTTGGGATTCAAAAGAAGCGAGCTGAATCCACCCGCATTGCGCTACGACTTTTGCCACACACTGAATCCGGTTTGCGTCTCCCCGGGCCCCACTTTCACTTGATACCCGCGCGGATCTCCCAGCTCGGGCTGAATCCTGGCAAACCCTATCCAGCCATGAGCTCTCCACACCCATATGGTCACCGGCACATATCAGCCCCGCAAACGGCCCGCGGACAATGAACGCGGGCACTCACTTCGGGTCGCGACGCCTGCGGCCCCATTCTCCGGCGTGCAGAACGCGACCTTTTGCAGCGTATCAATTGCGCTAGGCAGACTCGAAAGCCCGATTAGTCTTCCATACCGACCATTCGGAAGTATTGAATCAGGTTGTTCTTCAACTGCATCAATTCGTTGTTGATCTTGCTCTGTTCGGGTCCGTCGTAGCGAAGTTCCTCCACCAGGATCCGGCTGATGGATCGATTGACCCGTTTCATTGGCGAGAGCATTTGGCTGTATTCCCTCGGTAGCGGAACCACCTTTTCGCTTGCCTCAATGGCGGCTGTGAGGCCGCCCGACTTGGCGGCGGCAACGATTTGGCGCGCCTCCTTGGCCGTCTTGTTGGCGAGCAACGGCAAAACCTGCTCCTGCGCATCCATCTCCAACTTGATGATCTCGTTGGTTTTCGTTGCATTCAACTCGCCGCCGCCGCGCGCTCTCTTGACCGCCTCCGAGGCGAGCGCATCACGCTTGATGGCCCCCTTAATTACAGACTTTGAAAGCCCCGTTTTTTCGGCCGTAATCGCAGCAAAAGAATCTTCGTCCTGTTCCTCCTGCTCCTTCTGCTGCCGCTTCTCTTCAGCGGAGAGATCTTCGGACGAAAGATCAACTTTGTTGGCCTTCGGATTGATTGCCTCGTAGATCTCTCGCCCACGATTCAAGTACTTCTCCAGCTCGAGATGACTCAACGGCGAGCGCACCAAGTTCTCGTCAATGGAAATCAACTCTTGGACCATCACGTCCCGATCGATCACTTGAACGGGAATCTCCTCCCAACCCAATTCCCTTACTGCCTGAACACGGCGAGCGCCCGCCAGCAACTCATTCTCCTGGTTTATCGTCACCGGGTGGATCAAGCCGACACTCTCAACACTCTTCTTCAGTGCATCGACATCCGTTTCAACGCGGAGGTACTCGTTGTTGAGCTTGATATCGGCAACCTTTCTGACAGATACGTTCACTTTTGATTCTTCGTTGGGATAGGGACCGGTTTGAGCCGCGGCATTATGCGCAGATTCCGCGCAAGTCCAAGCGAAGTTTGGTCGCCGTGTGCAGTACTGCAGCGGGCGGTGTTGCCCGACTCGTGATGGGGACGCTTCCGAAATCCGCAGCGGCGCTCGCGCCATCGATCAAGGTGGACTGGCCTATGCATGCCCCCCATGCAACACGACGCGAAGTCAACCTGCGCGAATGCCCGCAACCCGGCCATCTCGAATTCACAACGCCAAATCGCTGGCGCGATCCAGCACACACGGGTTGGCCGCGGTGCTTGTGAATCCGGCCTCAGCTAGCGGTAGTCTTCCTTGCGCATTCCAAGACGGCGCATCTTCTCATAGAGGGTGCGCGGATTGATGCCCGCGTTCTTTGCGGCATCGGCAAGCACGCCGGAGTTCTCGCGCAGATGGTGCTCCAGATAACTCTTCTCGAAATTGTCAATCAATTGCCGCTTCGCCTCCTGCAAAGGCAACTCCATGAGCTCAAGATTTGGCGTATCCGCCGTCAAGCTCTCACCCGCGACAACTTCCTGCCGCACCCCGGCAGGTATGTCACGAAGCGTAATCCGTTCACTTTCGCAAAGCAGCACCGCACGCTCTATGACGTTCACCAACTCACGTACATTTCCCGGCCAAGAATAGCGCTGAAGTGCATCCATCGCCTTCTGGTCAACGCCCGTAACCATCCCGCGCTCGTGTGTTTCGGCGAAGTGGCGCAAGAAGCGACCCAGCAGCCAGGGCAAGTCTTCGATTCGCTCCCGCAACGGTGGAATGACAAGGGAAACGACATTCAATCGAAAGTACAGGTCCTGGCGAAAGCGTCCCGTTTCGACATCCGCTGCAATATCTCGATTGGTAGCCGTGATAATGCGAACGTCAACGGTCTTGGGTTTCTCTGCACCGATGGGTTGAACTTCGTGGCGCTGCAAAACCGTAAGGAGCTTCACTTGCAAGTGCTGGGGCATCTCCCCCACTTCATCAAGGAAGAGCGTCCCTCCGTTGGCCGCTTCAAAGTGCCCCTGGCGAGCTCCCGTCGCTCCCGTGAAGGCGCCCTTCTCGTGGCCGAAGAGTTCGCTTTCGAGCAAGTTCTCGGGCAGCGCCCCGCAATTCACCGCGATGAACGGTCCCTTGGCACGTTGGCTCTCAGCATGAATCGCGCGCGCAAGCCGTTCCTTGCCGACCCCCGTCTCGCCGGTTACCAGGAGCGTGCTGTCGCTGGACGCGACGCGCTTCACCATGTCCAGGAAGTCCCGCATGCGCGCACTGCGCGACTGGAAGTCTGCCAGCTTCGGCTCGGCGACCGAGCCACCGGCTTCAGGACCATGCAATCCGCCTTCGGATTCCGCTTCCGCTAACTCGACCAATTGCTCAGCAAGCTCGCTGCGACTTCCATCCGAATCCAAAACGGCGCTGGCTCCCGCCGCAACGAAACCGACCTCCTCAGCACTGCGCTCGTCACCGAGCACGACCACTCCGGGGGAATCGTCCTCTTGCGCGCTTTTCAGCACGTCGGGGAGCGAGTCTTGATCGAGTCCCTCCGACTGGAGCACAACCATGTCGGCATCGATGTCTCCTGGATCCGCTGAGCCCAGTTCGGGCAGATACTCCACCCGAATGTGCTCCTTGCGAAGCAGCTCCTCGAGCTTCTTGAGCAACTCGGCGTCCTGGACGGCGAGCACGAGTTTTCGGTTTTGATTGGGCTTCATCGGGTTATTTAGCCCGGTTTGTATCGGGTGACATGACCCGATGCAATGGGTTGCGGAGGGTCACAACCACTGCCGAAATGCCCCTAATTGCCGATTCTTACAACACTTAGATCCCCGCCTCCGATCTTGGCACGGCCCTTGCTTTTCACTCCCTGCCTGCACTGCCAAACGCAACCAGCAAGGAGACCCGAAGCATGCTCACAAGAACTGAATACATCGATGGAACGAACCTGCAACTCGATCTGTGGGGCGACCAATTTTCGAGCCTCGAACGAAAGCTCAAGCATTCCGCGCGCACCGAACACAAGAGTCTCAAACAGAAGCTCGACACCTTGAAGGACAAGAAACGCTCGCTCCAACTGCGCCTGCGAGAAGCCGCCCACGGCAGCACCAATACGGAGTGGGAAGACGTTCGCGAGCCGCTTGAGAAAGCTGTTGAGGACTTTCGTTCCCTCGCAGCCCAAGTTTACGACAACGTGAAAGGATCCTAGTCATGGTCGCCACAATTCAAATGAACCGCGACACCATCATTCAACGCAGCGAGCGCGACGTGAAGCGCTGGAACGGGTTGGTTGAAACGCTTCTCCAGGCTTTCGGCCGCAACGAAGAAGCACCGCCCGCACTCGGCTCCCAAATGGAAGCTCTGCGCAACAAACGCGACACGGTCGACACGAAACTCTACGCGCTCAAGCATCACAGGAACTCGGGCTGGTCGAAGGCACGCAGGGAATTGGACGAAGCGCGCACCGAGTTGCGCAACGCTTGGCGCTCCGTCATCGGAATTCTCGATAAGGAGAGTCTCTTCGTTTGACACGCAAGCAGCGAACGGACTCTTCACAAACAGCTAGAAAGGAACAGCACCATGAATACTGCCCAACAAATCGACGTCCACGGACTCTCTGTACCCGGAGACGGACGCGACAAGAACCACGACCATTTCGCCATTGCGACGCTCAGCAAATCGATGCGGCTGCACCAGTCGAACCTAACGATTGACGATGATTCGCGCGTGCACGGTCAGAATCAAGGGCACCTGTTCCTGGTCGCCGATGGGATTAGCGACAACCTCGCGCCCACCCGCGCAAGCAGTACAGCTGTGGACAGTGTGGTTCAATACTTCCTTAACGAAATGCCTTGGTACCACCTTGCGGATGGAGAGCCTGAAGATGTGACCCTTGCGCTGGAAGATGCACTCAAGAATGCTCAGGACGAGCTCCTAAGAAGTGTGTCCGATAAAAAGCAGGGCTTGGGCACGACCATGACCCTGGCATTCGTTTTCTGGCCGGATCTCTATATCGCCCACGTGGGTGACAGTCGTTGCTACTTGAGTAGGAATGGAGAACTACGCCAACTGACTACGGATCACGTACATGGTGAGTATGCGCGCAAGCTTGAAAATCGCCTTAAGCCCCGCAACGAAAACTCACTTTGGAATGCGCTTGGCGGTCGCACACAAGAACGGCATCCGGATGTTCGCCACATTCAACTCGAGCCCGGCGACAAACTGGCCCTTGTCACCGATGGCGTGACCCAGGAACAATTCCGACCGAAGCTCAAGGCGCTATTGAAATGCGATGCCTCCGCTGAGCAAGTGTGCGACAACCTTGTGGATGGGATCGGCAAAGATGACCGAACGGCCATCGTCGTTCGCTTTCTGCCACTTGAAGATATTCGCGCAATGGAAAACAGGACGCCAAGCCCTTCCGACCTGACCGCGCGCCACGACATGCCCCAGGGCAAGCGCCCCACCACTCCCTACAGAACGGTCAAGCGCAAGGGCATCCCCGCTCCCAAGAAACCCGGCACATTCCGGATTGCTCAATAACAACAAAGGGCCAGGCATTCCGCCCACAGTCATCTTCCCAGCCCACGCTCCTCACACTTGAACTGGCCCTCACGGACGGAACCTCTGCGGGTGTCCTGACCCGGCCGAAGGCATTGGCTTTCGCCGGGTTCGGCCGTTGCGACAGTTGCCCCATCCGGCACGAGTTTGCTAAAGCTAGCGCCAACACCCAATCCATGGGCAACGCGCACATAGGCAAATTGCCCGATGCCTCACAACCAGAGGGCCCAGGCGAAGCAGATGAGAACCACTAGTTTGTTGAACAAATTCACGCTCGCCTGCGCATTGGCTTGCGTACTTTTTGGCGCCGCTTGCGCCAGTAACTCACCGGCTGACACATCATTCCCGGAGGACATCTCCTTACCCACGCTGCTTGGGGAATGGCAAGTTGAATGGATTGAGGACTCTCCCGTTGTGGCACAAAGCGCCGCTTACATCGCCTTCGACCAAGACGGGCGTATACATGGCAACTCCAGCGTCAACAAAATGTTCGGGTCCTGGTCCCTTGGCGAAGGCACACTTGAGATCGCACAACTCGGCTCCACGCGAATGGCCGGGCCTCCTCCGCTCATGGACCAAGAGCGTCGGTTTTTGGCCGCGCTCGGTCATGTGGTTCGCGCTGAGATGAGTGCGGACGGACGGCTCCTTTTGCTGTCTGCAAACGGCGATGCGTTGGTGACGGCGTCCCCACGCTCAGAACAATGATCTTGGGAGCTAGCTCGGCCGCCGGCCATTAGGCTCGCAGCTCCATTCGGCTTGTTGCCGCAATGGTGCTGCTCGCGTAAGGCTTGCGTGCAGGCTTGCACTCGGCCTATCCGTTCTCCGTTTCCATTGGGCGCATCCCGGCCGTGGATTGCACGCAGGCGTCGAGGATGAATTCTTCCGGCCGCGATAACTCCTTACCCTCAGTGGGAATTCGGTGAACTGAACCGTGTCGGGCCGGCGGAACCCGAGCGAATGAGTGCGAGATCGATCCCGACAAAGTAAATTGCCGGTCGCTCGCCCGTCGCTCGCCATGCATGAACTTTTAATCTCCCACCGTGACCCTGATCAGGGGGACCCCGATCAGGGCGACCCCAACCGCCGGGACCAGGGCCAAGGGTCCTGGGCATTTCTGCATCAGGGCAGCCCCGAAGACTTCATTCGGGAACTTTGCTCCGATGCACTCGAGCACCCGGCAGTACGGCACCCCTACTTGCAGCGACTTAGCTGCGGCGAATTGCCCGACATGAAGTGGGCCATCCGCGACTACTGCCACCAATACTACTTTTACAGTGCCGAGTTCCCGAGCTATCTGGAGGCCGTGATCGGCGGACTGCGTTCGGCACCCCATCGTGAAATGGTGCGCCGAAACCTGGAGGAAGAGCGGGGCATGGACCCGTCCAATCCGGAGAACACACCGCACGCCGAGCTGTTTCTGCGCTTTCGGCGAGCTGCGGGAGTGACGGCTCAATACGACAGCGAAACGCCGCCCTGCACGACGGTGCTCATTTGGCGCGATTTGTTCCTGCAAAAATGCAAGTCACGGCAACCGGGCGTGGGTTTGGGAGCCATCGGGATAGCCACCGAGATGGTCGTTTCCACCATCTATCGCCACTTGCACCAAGCGGTTGTCCAGTACACGGATATGACCCCGAGCGACTACCTATTCTTGACGTTGCACCAAGATTGCGATGACGAGCACGCCGCTCAAATGATTCAAATCAGCACCGAACTCGCCGCAGATCAAAACCAACGGGAAGCATTGCGCTTTGGAGTGATGTCGTCACTGAACCTTCGGAATGCCTTTTGGGATGTGATGCTGGCAAGGGCGGTCGCAACTTGAGCACGGACCCGAAAGCGGTGGACACGGGCCGGCTCTACGACCGCAATGCTTCCAACTGGCAACGTCGCGAACCCAGCAGCTTGTCCGATTTCACCGGGCGCCCCGCGGTCTTCAACATGTGCGGCGACGTCGCGGGCTTGGACATCATCGATTTGGGCTGCGGCGAGGGCTACTGCACGCGGGAGCTCGCGAGCCGCGGTGCACGCTCTGTTGTAGGAGTCGAACTATCGCAAGAGATGGTTCAGATTGCAGAGGCCCAAGAGTCTGAACTCAAGCAAGGC
>JAJDES010000473.1 GCA_029259675.1 Planctomycetota bacterium | reverse complement strand
TGGGGACGGAGTCCCGTTCCCCCAAGGTTCACAAGCCGCCGCAAGAGCCATGGCCGATCAAGCCAAGGACCTCGACCGACTGCGTGAAGAGGCTCTGTCCAGCATCAAGAATGCTGCGGACGGAGCCGCTTTGCGCGTTGTCGAGCGCGAGTATTTAGAGAAGGGGGGCGTGGTCGGAGAACTCCTGGCCTCGATCCCCACACTCGAGCCCTCCCAGCGCAAGGCTGTGGGTCAAGGGGCGAACGTGCTCAAGACCGCCATTGCGGAAGCCATCAAGCTGCGTCAACAGGAGTTGGAGCGCGAGGCTTTGAGCGCGGCGCGCAAGTCCGGTGAATTCGACGCCAGCTTGCCGCCAGCTCCCACGCAGCGCGGATCCCTGCACCCGATTACCCAGGTGATGTGGGAGGTGGAGGACATCTTCACTTCCATGGGCTATGAGATTCATCAGGGACCGGAAGTGGAACTCGACTTCTTCAACTTCCAAGCCCTGAACATTCCCGCGGACCATCCCGCGCGCGAGATCCAAGACACTTTTTGGTGCGACGAAAATCAGGAGCTGTTGCTGAGGACGCAAACCTCGCCGGTTCAGATTCGCGCCATGCAAAGGCTGGGGCCTCCGTTTCGATTGATCGCCCCGGGGCGCGTTTTCCGCAACGAGGATCCCGATGCGAGCCACGAGCACACCTTCCATCAAGTGGAGGGCTTGGTTGTCGGCGAGGGCATCAGTGTCGGTCATCTAACCGGCACGCTGCGGGGCTTCCTGCGCGAGGTCTTTCAACGCGATGTGGAAATTCGCCTGCGGCCGGGATACTTCCCCTTCGTGGAGCCCGGCTTCGAGGTGGACATCCGCTGCCCGTTCTGTGAAACGGGCTGCAAGGTCTGCAAGCGCAGTACGTGGATCGAGTACTGCGGCTGCGGCATGGTTCACCCCAACGTTTTCCGCGCCGGCGGCCTCGATCCGGAAAAGTGGACGGGCTTTGCCTTCGGCATGGGTCTCGACCGCTTGGTCATGATGCGCCACGGCATTGATGACATTCGCCATCTGATGGCCGGCGACCTTCGCTTTCTGCGGCAGTTCTAGGCCGGCGAGTTCCTTCGCGCTAGCGACACGCACTTCCACTCTCGAGTCACTCACGGTCCCCGACCGAATGCGGCGGGGCAAGCGGCATGTTCATCTCCTACAAATGGCTCGGACGTCACGTCGACCTGGATGGTCTAACGGCCGAGGAGGTCGCTCGCGATCTAACCCTGCGCACCGCCGAGGTGGAGGGCTTGGAACGCTTTGCGCCGCACCTGGGTGATGTCGTCGTCGGGCACGTGCGCGAGCGCATCAAGCATCCCGACGCGGACAAACTGGGCATTTGCACGGTGGATGTCGGTGGGCCGGAGACACTTCAAATCGTGTGCGGTGCGCCCAACGTTGCCGCCGGTCAGCGCGTGGCAGTAGCGCAGGTTGGATGCGTGCTGCCGGGCGACTTCAAGATCAAGAAGAGCAAGATTCGCGGTGTGGCTTCGGTGGGCATGATTTGCTCCGAGCGCGAATTGGGTCTCGGCAACGAGCACGACGGAATTTGGGTCCTGCCGGGCGAGCCGGAAATCGGCGCGCCGGTTGACGCGGCCCTGGGCCTTGAGGATTGGGTGATCGAGATCGACAACAAGGCCGTGACGCACCGCCCCGATCTCTGGGGCCAGCGCGGTTTTGCGCGCGAGATTGCGGCCATTTACGGCCGCGAGTTGCGCCCGCTCGATACGAGCATGCCGGAATGCGGCGATGGGGCGGCCATTCCCGTGCAAATCGAAACCGACGGCTGCTCGCGCTACGTTGCGCTTCCGATTGAAGGTGTGGCGGCCGGCCGCTCCCCCGATTGGATGCGCTTTCTGTTGCTGGCCGTGGGGCAAAGGCCGATTGATTTGACGGTGGATGTGTCCAACTTCGTCATGCTCGATCTAGGGCAGCCGAATCACCTGTTTGATCGCGGCGCCATCGGAGCCGAGGGGATTGTCGTGCGCGATGCCGAAAAGGGCGAGCGCATGACCACCTTGGATGAGGTGGAGCAGCGCTTTGAGCCCAGCGACATGTTGATTTGCAGCGGGCGGGAGCCTGTTGCCGTGGCCGGCGTCATGGGCGGCGAGGCTTCCAAGGTCGCCGAATCGTCAACGGCACTTGTGCTGGAAGTCGCGAGTTTTCATCCCACCCGAGTGCGGCGCACAGCCGCGCGCTTGGCCTTGCGTACGGATGCCTCGGCGCGCTTTGAAAAGTGCCTGTCGCCGACCCTGGTCATGGAGGCGGCCGGTCACTTGGTTCGCACCCTGCAGAGCATCGTGCCGGACTTGAGTTTGCCCGCAAAGCTGACCGACGTCGGCGATTGGACCGACCCCGCCTGCGTGGTGAAGCTGCGCCCGTCCAAAGTGCGCAGCTTGCTGGGATGCGAATTGTGCGACGACGAAATTGAGGCCAGCTTGAATAGCTTGGGCTTCGAAACGCGCAAAGACGGCGACCACTTGGCGGTCAGCGTACCGTCGCAACGGGCGTCCAAGGACGTCACCATCGAAGAGGATTTGATTGAAGAAGTGGGGCGCATGTTGCGCTACGACCGGATCGAAGTGGCGCCCTTGTTGTGCGAAGTGCGCCCGGTGCCGGCCGATGCGGTCAGGACCCAAGTCCGTCAGCTCAAGCAGCGCTTGGCCGGCGCAGCTCGCTTCCACGAAGTTCTAACGTACTCCTTCCTGCCCGAGGAGTTGGCGACGGCCTGCAAGGTTGCGGAGGACGAGTTCGTCGAAGTCATCAACCCGGTCTCCGAGGGTTGGCAGCGCATTCGGCGCAGCATTGCGCCCAGCGTGCTAGGTGTGGTGGAAAAGAACCTGCGCGAACAGGATGAAGTGCGGCTGTTTGAAGTGGGCATGGGCTACTTGCCCGAGCAGCGCAACGCCGCGGGAGAACCGCGCGAGGTGCGCGAAGCGGTGCTGGTTTGGGCCGGTCCCAAGCCGGGCAAGAAGGCCCGTTTCGACGCCAGCGTTTTCGATCGACTCAAGGGTGTGCTTGCGGACTTGGTACAGCACCTCGGTCGCGGAGAGCTGACGTGGCGAGAAGCAGCAGAGGAAGAGACTCCCGCCTGGGCCCTGGAGGGCCAGACCATCTTGGGCACGCCCGCCGGCTGCGATGCGGCCTGTGTCGAGTTGGTGCGCCTCGAGCCCGAAGTGCAGCGCAACTTGGGGCTCGCGGGTGACCTGGCCCTGGCTCGAATCGAACTGGATCCGCTCTTGGAAGCCGCGCCCGCGGGACCGCGCTATCGTCCCATGTCGCGCTTTCCCGGGGTGAAAATCGACGTGGCCTTGGCCGTTCCCGGGCCCGTTCCCGCCGGCGATGTGCAGGCGGTGATTGAATCGGCGGCCAAGGGGCTGGCCCAGAGTTGTGAATTGTTCGATCTCTATCGTGGCGAGCAGGTTGGTTCGGGTCGAAAATCCTTGGCCTACCACGTGCTCCTGCAGTCCCCAAGCCGCACGCTCAGCGACAAGGACGGGCAAAAATTCCTGTCCCGGCTCGAGCGTCAGATCGTGGAATTGGGCGGAGAGCTGCGGCGCGAGTAGCCCGGCGGGGGCCCGGCATGGGGTCCCAAGTCGCCGGAATGGATGACTGGGTGGGAACCTGCCCGGCACCCGGGCCTGCGGGGGGCCGAACGGCTGGGCCCGCAAGTGGAGCGCGGAATGTGGGCCGGTGTAGCTTTGGAGAGCTTTAGGCCCCCCGTCGCGTTTTGATGCACATTTTCCCGCGTCCGAATGGGCTCAAAAGGGGCTCCCGATTGGCTTACGGCGTACACTTAGCGAGCCCGCTTCGCGCTCGAGGATGCGGGCGCTTTCAAACTCCATCGGATCCGCTGCGCTTGACTCACGGCGCCGGACGATAGGAATCGAGCCCAGCCCCCACCCAAGAACCGCCTTGAAAGTCGTCCTCGTAAATCCCCCCAGCCCGCCCGAATACCGCGTCAGTCGCGGCTTGATGGGGGGCTTCGGAATGGCCGTCAATCCCGAGCTTTTGTACCCGCCGCTCGAATTGGCCCACGTGGCCGGGGTGCTCGAGCAAGACGGCTTCGACGTGGCGATTCACGACAGCGATGCCGTCGGACTGGATGCGGCCGGAGCCCTGGCGGCAATCTGCGCTGAAGAGCCCGATTTGGTGTGCATGGATTCGAGCAGCACGTCACTGGATCGCGACTTGGAATTGGCGCGTTCCATCCGCAGCAATTTGGGCATCCCGGTGGCGATTCTGGGCAGCCAAGTGACGTACACGCCCGGCGAGATCTTCGAGAACGACAACGTGGATTTGGTGGTGCGCGGCGAGCCGGAAGCAACGGTTCACGAAGTGGCTTGTCACGTGCGCGACAAGAAAGCGCTGATCGGCATTGCCGGAACCAGTTGGAGGGGAGCCGATGGTGAGGTCACCCACGGGCCCGAACGCGACAAGATTTCGGACCTCGACGCCCTGCCTCTGCCCTCGCGTCACTTGCTCGACAACCAGCGCTATCAATTCCCCGGTATTGAAGAGCCGGTTACGACCGTCAAGTCTTCGCGCGGTTGCCCGCTCGATTGTTCCTTCTGCGGCTACACGTTGGCCCAGGGCTTGCGCTTCCGCTTTCGGTCGCCGGAGCATGTCGTCAAGGAGCTGGTCGATTTGCATCGCAACTACGGTTTGCGCCAAGTCGTGTTTCGCGACCCGATCTTTACGACGCGCAAGGATCGCGTGCGGGATATTTGCGACGGCATTCTGCGCGAGGGCCTGGACCTCGAGTGGCAATGCGAAACCGCGATCAAGACCTTGGATCGCGAGACGCTGGAGAAAATGGCTGCGGCCGGCTGCAAGCACATCTCGCTCGGTGTGGAATCGGGCAACGCTGAGATTCAAAAGAAGCACTGCGGCAACAAGCTCAACGATCACGCCCAAGCGGAGAAGGTTTTTGATGACTGCCGCGAGCTGGGTATTGAAACCCGCGCTTTCTGCATGATCGGCTTCCCCGAGGAAACCTCGGCCATGGTTGACGAAACCTTGGATTTGGTGGAGCGACTCGACCCCGATCAAGTTCAGTTCTGTGCGGTGACGGCCTACCCCGGCACGCCGCTGCACAAGATCCTCTACGGGGAAGAGCGCTTGGAGTACGCCAACATGACGGGCTTCCAGGCACTTGAGGGCAACGAGCACATGTCGGCCTCCGAGATCGAGTCCAAGATTCGCGAGGCCTACCGGCGCTTCTACCTGCGCCCGCGCAGAATCGTGCGCGAGCTGCGCCACCCGGTGCGCATGGCCGGCAAGGTAGCCCGCTACTTGAATCTGTTCGCTCGCCGCGCCTAGGGCGGAAGATATTGGGTTCGCGTTTGGGTTGCCTGCAGCGAAGGCTCAAAAGCATCGGGTCCGGGCGTATTTGCTGCTAGGTTAAGTCCAAAAGGATCGGCGCTTGATTCGGGAGCCAATCGCGCTTCCGTGCGCTGACGATGTCGAACCATGACAGAGCAAGCCGTTGAAACTGTGGACCGCCCGGCGATCGCCCGGCGCCTGTTGCGTAGCGTGGATACCGGAATTCTCTCGACGATGTCGGTGGAGTTGCCGGGTTATCCATTCGGATCCGTCACGCCCTACGTGTTGACCCCCT
>JAJDES010000472.1 GCA_029259675.1 Planctomycetota bacterium | reverse complement strand
AAGCAAGGCAACTCCAATTACCCCAACAACCCGAATGTAAGCTTCCAGGGCTCCAGCCTGTCGCCGCCCCTGCCCGCGCAAGGATCATCAGGCCTCGACGGCGGATCCGCAGGGGTTTTCTCGCTAACCAAGGACTCCAATCTAACGAGCGACTTGCTTGGAACCGGTACCGTTCATTCGGTTGCAGACATGATGCTCGGGCACGCTTTGGATTCCGTCTACAACAATGGAGCCCCGCCCTTCGGATGCCAACAGGGCGGTGGCAACCTGTGCTCGAGCACAGCCATCAAATCCGTGCGCGTCACCATGGGCAGTTCAAATACGTTGCGACCGGCTGAGCCCGGCGAAGCGGCAACGCAACTAACCGGTCAAGAAAACTTGATCTCCTGGGCGCCGCACCCCAACCCTCCACCGCTCTTTCCCTCGCTCTGTTCAATCCCGCAGATCCTGGGGCAGGAACCCACATCCGCATCCATACCGTTTGTGAACTTGCTGGGTCCCAATCCCAATTTTCTGGGTGACCCCAACATCAACTTGCCCCCGACGGGACTCTTGGCCCAGGAGCAAAACGCCTATTTTGTGGGCCCCTCCCCAGCACAGGTATCGATTACCTCCTGCGACCTTTATCAAAGCCGCCAACAGATCGGCCACTTTCTTTACGTTGCGGACTCCATCGGCAATGAAGTCGTTGTGCTCAACAGCAATCGCATGACCGTATTGGATCGCATTTCCGTACCCGATCCGACATCGATGGCCATGTCGCCCAACGTCAACTTCCTGGCCGTCTCCAGCAGCAGCACCGATCAGGTTTTCTTGATCGACATCGACCCCTCATCGAGCAAATTTCATTCGGTTGTTCAGAGTGTCGCCGTCGGCGCCGAGCCCGGTGGATTGGCTTGGCAACCCGAGGCCGAAGACATCTTTGTTTGCAATCGAGCGGACAGCACTGTCTCGATCATCTCGGGCTTTAATTTTGTCGTGCGCAAGACGTTGACAAACGTCAGCGCTCCGATCGACGTGGCCATCACAGCGCGCCAGGAGGGTTTCGGCTTCGATCGCGGCGTGTATTACGCCTGGATTTTGAATGGAGACGGGTCGCTGTCTCTGTTCGAGTCCGGCCCGAACTCAGCTCCGGGTTCGGGCATTGGTTACGACGCCATCATTGCTCGCACCGCCGAATGGCTGCAGCAGCCCGTTGCGATCCAACCCGATCCCATCAGCCTCGGTGGATCGGTTTGGGTACTGCATCAAGCTCAACTTGGATTGGACGGCCAACCCACGGGTCTCGGCGGCGGCGCAGTGACCCAGTTCAAACTGGAATCGAGCAGCACCGGTCCGCTCGTGATCACCGATCCAAGCCCCCAATTGAGGGCCATGGAAATCCAAGTTCAACGTTCCATCGGCAGCGATGTACTCAGCGGCACGCCGATTGATTTGGCCTTCGACAATCAGCGCAATCTGGGTGCCCTCCCCGGGCTAGTCACCACATTCAGCTTGCCCTCCCCGGCCCTTGTGAATTCGAAGGGCCTGGTGCGCTTCACACCAGGCGGACAATTCGCCAACACCAACGAACCGGCACTCTTGTTCTTGGCAATTGAAGGCGCTGGCGGGTCCGCCCAAGGCGTAGTCGACGTCATCCGACTGGACAGCGATCAGCGTCAGGACGTCAACCCCTTTGAGCTTGGCGTGCAGTCCATTCCAGCGGGCGGTGCAACCGTCCTGATGGACTATTTCCGTCAATAAACGCGCAATCTAAGTCCGAATGCGCCCTTAGGAGGCAGTGCCGGAAACTTCGCCGGTGCTGCCTCTTCGCTTGCGCGGCCTTTCGCTTATTCGGGCTGCAATTGCATTCCCATGAGCAAGCGCGCCAGTTGCGTCGATCCTTGGGCGAGCTCCAGCACGCGCTCGGTTTGGGTTTCTTCCAAGCGGCTCAACTCCCCGCGCAACTTCCGCTTGAGATCCGAGGCACTCATCGCGCTTGCGACGCCAAGCGGCCTGTGCGGACCAAACTCGGCGTAGTAATCCAGCGCCGGCTGATCCTTGTCGTAATTGGCGAGAATCAGAGCGGGCAAGCCCAAGTACGCAAACTCGTAGAGCGTTGTACCGAGGGCCGTTACCGCGAATTTGGAGCGCGCGATCCATGGGGCCAGTCCGCCGCCGCTTGGAATCAATTGCCCAGTCTTCAACCTTCCCAGTCGCGCCCCGATGGATTCGCTGCGAGCTCCCATGTGCCAACCCATCACGATGCACACTCGCAAAGGACACTCCAATTCGATCAAGGCATCCAACAGTCGTTCCGTCAAATGCCCGGGATCCGCTCCGCCGAACGTGATCAGCAAATCGACGTCCCTTACATTCGCGGGCTCCGCCGCAATCACCTCGGGGGTCAGGGGCACCCAGGCGCGTCCCCCGAAAACCCGATCGGCGTGGTCTCGCTCCCAGTCATCGGGTACGTGATGCAGACTGGGCTGAATGATCCAATGCGCCAATTCTCGGCACGGCAATCGATTTTCAACCAGAGCGATGCGCGTGCCCTTGGAACGCAGCTCCCGCATTTCGCCACTCCAGTCGCGAAAACCGTCGAGCCAAGCTGATTTGCAAGCCGGCATGGCCTGACCAGCCAAGCGCGCCTCGATCCCGTGGGCCCGAAACAGTTCCTGGGCGCGTTCGTCGCCGACTTCACCCAGGAGGCTCGCCCCCAGACCCTTGAGTTGACGCGCGACCGACAAGCTGCGCATGACATGGCCCATGCCGACATCCGGGCCGCTGGCAGCAGCTAGGAAACAATCCAGCATCAGCGGCCGAACCACTCCGCAAAGGCAGCCACCACGCGCGCTTGCTCGCTCTCGCTCAAGTCCGGATAGAGCGGCAGGCTGATGGCTGTGCGCGCATGCTCCACGGCCATCGGGAATTGTTCTTCGCCGCGCCCCCGACCCCTGGCCCTGAACCAGGGCATGAGCGGCAAGGGATAGTAGTGCAACTGCGTGTGAATGCCGCCGTCCGCCAACCAAGCCATGAGCTCGTCGCGCGCCGCAGCCGGCACGCGCACGTGATACAGATGCCAGGCGTGATCGGGATCCAGCGCGGGCCGTTGCACGTCCTCAAACGGCTTCAGTCCGGCGTCGTAACGCTCGGCCAAGCTGCGCCGTCGTTCGACAAAGGAACTCAATCGAGCCAACTGCGAATTGCCCAATGCCGCTTGCAAATCGGACATGCGGTAGTTGTAGCCGAGCTGAACCATCGGCGCGTACCAATGCGGTGGCGAGCCCCCCGTTCCGCCCAGGCCGGGAAAGGGATCCTCGCGCGGCCGCCTTTCGACTCCGTGTGAAGCCAAGCGCCTCGCTCGCTCAGCAAGTTCCACATCCCCGGTCAAGTAAGCGCCGCCCTCACCGGTCGTGATTGTCTTGACCGGATGGAAGCTCAGGCACACCGCGTCGATCTCTTTGTGTTCGGCCAAGCCCCATTGACGCCCGCTCGAAGTGCTGCGTGCACCCAGGGCGTGGGCGGCGTCGACAATGAGTTTGAATCCGTAGCGCTGCTTCAGCGCGATCAAAGCCTCCATGTCGCAGCTGCGACCGGCGAAGTGCGTCACCACCAGCACATCGGGCACGGGCCCGGCGGCCAACATGACAGCCATGCGACGCAGGTCGACGTTCCCGCTTGCAAGCTCGATATCCACGAACTCAATCCGTGCCCCGCACATGGCGGCACTGGTGGCCGATGCGAGAAATGTATTCGCGCTGGTCCACACCAGACTGCCCGGCCCGACTCCGGAAACCAACATGGCCAAATGGAGAGCTGCGGTTCCGTTGCAGGTTGCAACGGCAGCCCGGGCGCCGGTCGCGCGACAAAGGCCGCTCTCGAAGGCCGCAACCGCCGGACCTTGGGTCAGGTGCGAGCTATGCAAAACCCCCGCAACGGCCGCATGATCACTTGAATCGATGCTTTGGTGGCCGTAGCCCAGGGGCGCATCCGGTCTGCGCCATGTCACCGGCCTAGGCTCCGGCTACGGGGCCCGTGGGTGTGGACTCGTCCAACTCCTTGGAAGCCGAATCCTGCACGGCACGGCTGCGCGGAGCCGCCCCGCTCAAGCCCTCCAACTCGGGCCGCGCGCCGTTGGACCTGGGCTGGCTTCCGGCAGCGGCGCCGACGTCGCCCAAGGCCTGGCGATCTAGGATGTTCAGCAATTGCTCACCCGCAAGCCAATTGTCATTGGTGTTCGAAGCGTATTCAAACTCGTGCTCGACGGGCCGACCCACTTCACCGTTTTCCACGCCCCGCTCACCGCCGTTCCATGCGTGGACTGCGGGGTAAACGGTGTAGTGGTCGTCGTATTCGTAGGTCAGGCGCGACTCCTCCACGGGCAAGAGCACTTCGTGCAGTTTTTCCCCCGCGCGAATTCCAGTCTCGACCAATTCACAATCGGGACCAAGGGCCCGTGCCAAATCCACAAGCTTCATGCTGGCGATCTTGGGTACGAACAATTCTCCACCGCGCATGCTGTCCAGGCTCTTCAAAACGAATTGAACCGTGTGATCCAAGGTGATCCAAAAGCGCGTCATGCGCGCATCGGTCACGGGCAAAGTGCGCTCGCCGCGTGCCAACAATTTTTGAAAGTGAACCACGACGCTGCCGCGCGACCCGATGACATTGCCGTAGCGCACGACACTGAAGCGCGTCAACTTGTCCGCAGCCAAGTGATTGCCCGCGATGAAGCACTTGTCAGCGGCCAATTTGGTAGCGCCGTACAAGTTGATCGGGTTGGCCGCCTTGTCCGTTGATAGAGCCAAGACCTTGGCCACTCCGCAGGAGATGGCAGCGTGGATCACATTTTCCGCACCCAGAATGTTGGTGCGTATGCACTCGAAGGGGTTGGACTCCGCGATCGGCACGTGCTTCATGGCGGCGGCGTGGATCACCGTATCGATGCC
>JAJDES010000471.1 GCA_029259675.1 Planctomycetota bacterium | reverse complement strand
CCCACAATCGGCGCGGGCGAGAGCGGCGAATTGAATTGCCGCGAGCATTCAAGAAGTTGCAAACGGCAAATTGCCACCCGCGCGCGAGACGCATTCGGTCTCAAGCTCTCCACAGTGTGCAGCCCAAGTGCATGCGAGATCGCACGGAGCGAGAGACTCCGGTGAATATGGCGTCGCGTGCGGGGTGCCGACTCGCCGGAGGCACACAGCTGCGCCGCAACTGCAGAGCGCGAACTTACGCCGTCTCCATGAAAGCGGCCCATGGAGGGCAGCGCGGCGGCGAGGGATCTGGACGGCCCTATCTGGTTCCGTGCGCGCTGGATAGTTCGTCCACCAGAGCCTTTGATGGCGTCGAAGAACCCACGCGCCGCCCCGCCCAAAAAACGGCCGAGCAATCTCTCAAGGGGCGCTCAGCTGAAAGGCGGCAGCGTTGCCCCCATTCCGAGGGCCTGCTCAATAGCGGCCTTGCCGCACATGAAACCGATTGCACCACTTGCGGTTGAGCTTCAGAGCTCACCCCTACTCAAACCGGGCAGTTCCCAAGTCTCGCCCCCCAAAGGTCGCCCCCTGAGGGAACGAAATCTCCCTACCTAAATTGTGAGCGCGCTTGGCTCGCCCATTCCGAATCCGGGTAGCGCGACAGCAGGCGTCCGAAGAGTTTCTTCATTCGATCCTGATCCCCCTCCTTGCCGCGCAGCTTGTAGGACAAGCCCGCCAGGAACATGGACTGCGCCACGGTCCCTGCGGAATCGGTATAGACCACCACCACGCGCATGAAGTGCTCGATGGCCTCATCAAGCAACTCGGTGCGCTTCTCGCTCGCATAGCTGACGAAAAGGCATTCGCCCACGCCGGCATGGGCACCACCGAGCACGTCGCGATCGCTAAGCGGATCGTCGATCACAGCTTCGAATACATCGCGCGCCTTGGAGATCAAGCTCGCATCGTTTTCTTTAAGCTTGGCATCGTTCAGGAACGATTGGCCGATTCCCAAAGCGGCGCGCGATGCGACACCCGGGAATTCACTGCCGGCACTGCGCTTGAGCTTTTCGAGCTCGTCGCGCCGCGCCGCGCCCTGGTTTTCGCGGTTGAAGAGGATGCGGTTCAAATCGCACTCCAACTCCCAACGGCGTGACAATCGCGCGGATTCAATCAACTTGGCAAAGACGTCTAGAGCCTTGTTGGCTCCCGCCTCGTCTCCCATTTCGAACATCACTTCGGCCTTGGCCATGTGGGCCATCGGCACGTAGCGAGAATCGGGAAACTTATCGATCAAGCGCTTGGCTGAATCCAGGATGCCGCCCAAGTTGCCAGTGTCGTTGTACAGGCCGATTAGGCGAAAGTTCGCGACCGCGGGTCCCCAATCGAAACGCTTCTCGACATCAGCACCGGAGAGGTGCCCCTCCAAATAGGTCTCCAACACATCGATGGCAAGGTCCGGGTCGCCCGCCGTAACGGCGGCTGAGGCGTCATCCAATGCGTGCGGACCGCGTTCGAACTCAACCCGGTAGACCTCGCTGGAGTCGACGCTGCGCGCCTTGCCCCGGCCACCTTCCTTGTAAGTGATTTCGGCCAGTGTCTCGTCGATGATGGTGCAATCGTCGATGAGATCCCCGTTGCTCAAGGTGATCGTGTCGGCCCCGAGGCTTGAAGCAAGGGACAGAGCAACCGCGAGGGAAGCGCTTGAAAAAGTCAGACGCGTGGGGATGGATCGGATGGACATCTTGCTCAAAACGTGTTGGGCCCTTGGGCACTGGCGAACGCCCCACCTGCGGGGGATCTCCTCGGCAACCCGAGATGCGGGGCAGATTACCCTCGGCTACCCGGGATGCGGGGCGGAGTTACCTTGCCTCGAAGCTGGAACTCCTAGAAAGCGGGCGGCCAGGATACGCGCGCCTCGCTCAAAGCGTCAACGCGGCCGCGCACGGCCTTGCGCGCATCCGGCGGGCCAATGCGAGCAGGGCGCCCCTAGGACTTGGGCTGAACAGCGCTCACTCGGCCCGCAGCCGGTTTCGGGTCCGCGCTGAAGTCGTTTTCGGCACCCGCCTCCTGGGCTTCCAAATCCCCGCTATCAGTTCCGACGCGCCGCACTCGCACCATTTCGGCCACCACGCTCAAGGCGATCTCAGCGTGGGTTCGCGCCCCGATCGGCAGGCCCATGGGCGTTTGAACGCGTTCCAAAAACGCCTTGGAAACTCCGCTCTTGGCCAGGGAATCAAATACCAAGGCGCGCTTGGCTCGCGAACCGATCATGCCCAAGAAGCGCGGCTCGCAGTTGTGCTCATAAAGCGCGCGCAAGACCGTTTCATCCTCCTGATGACCCCGGGTCACCACGACAACAAAGCTGTCCGGTTGCTTGGACAGGCGCTTGGCCTGTTCGTCAAAATCAGCCGCAACCAGCTCATGGGCGTCCGGATGTCGCTCGGACGAAGCAAAGCTCTCGCGGTCGTCACCGACAGTCACATGAAAATCGACTGTGCGGGCCAGCCGAGCGATGGCGGCCGAAATATGACCCCCACCGAAGATGTACAGACGCGGTTGCGTTATGGGCTCCACGAAGATCTCCAGGCGACCGCCGCACAAAAGGCCGCTGTCGGGGTAGTCGCGTTCGTTGAGGGAAAAGGCCAGGTTGCGGGGGCGTTCGTCTCGCATGCTTTCCAAGGCGGCTTCGAGCACCTCGGCTTCCAGACAGCCGCCGCCCACCGTGCCCAGGAAGCTTCCATCCGAGCGCACGAGCATTTTCATCATCTCCTTGCCTGGAGTCGAACCGCTTGTGCGCACGATGGTGCACAGGGCGCAGGGCTCGCCCGCCTCGCGCAATCGAATGAGTTCTCGATAAAGCTTCACGCGTCCAATCCTAACGCGAAGTAATTCTCCCCGATCGCCAAGAAATCGAGCTCCCCCCAACGCCAGGCCCTGCAAAGCCCCGAATTCGTTAGGCTCAAGCCATGTCCGCTGAGGATCCCAAACCCGTGTTGGTCAGCGCCTGCCTCATGGGCCGACATTGCCGCTACGACGGTCGCACCAACACCGACAACCCGCTGCTCGCGCGCCTTGAAGCGGAGGGTCTGCAAGCCGTCCCGTTCTGCCCTGAGGAGGAAGGCGGCCTGGATACCCCCCGGCCCCCGGCTTGGATTGAGACGGAGGGTGCCGAAGCCGTGCTCGAGGGCCGTGCACGGGTCCTTACGGATGCGGGCGCGGACGTAACTGAGGCCTTTGTACGTGGAGCTCAGCTGGCTCTGGCCCGCTGCCGCGAGCTGGGCATCCGCAAGGCCTACCTCAAGGAGCGCTCGCCATCTTGCGGGTGCCTGCAAACCCACGTGGGGAGCACGGCCGTAGCGGGCCCCGGTGTAACGGCGGCGCTCCTGCGCCGAGCCGGCATCGAGACGGAAGGCGCCGAGGGCCGCTCGACCTGATTCGAAGCCGGGGGCCTCCCTTCGCAATTGGAGCCCCAATTCGGGCCTGGGCCGCAAAATCGGATTTATTCGGAGCACGCGAGCCACCGCTCTGGATCGCCAGGGCCGATTTTGACTTCGGACCCCAAAAAAAATGACCTTATTTGGGACAATTGCGATTGCGTCTCAATTGCGCCGGGCTATGCTTCCGACGTAGGAACGAAACAATGATTGTTTGCCACTGCTACGGAATCACGGATCACGACCTGCGAAAGGCCTCAACAGGCCCCGCAGGGCTGAATTCGTCCCCCAAGTCCGCCCACGCGGGCAAGGGCTGTGGCGGCTGCAAGGCCCTGATTCAGAAGGTCCTCGCCTCCTCGCTCAAGCGCGACAATCCCGGCACCCCGGGCGACGCCACGCAGCCCGAGCGCAGCTAGCCCCCCTCAGCTAGCTCCCCCTCGCAAGCCGGCGAGATCCCCCGACTTGCGAGACGCGTGGGGATCCGGTCACGAGCGCTGATAGCTTCGCCGGTGAGCTACTGGCCTGTTTCGCCGGCTCCCATCGGAGCTCAAGGGCGGTTCGATGCTCGCGCCACCAATCCCTCCTCAGCCATGGCTGGAGTTGCTTGAGTCAGCTCGAATCGAATGCCGCACAACTCCCAAAAACGTGCGGCCGAATTCGCTTCGGCGGCCCCCAATGCCGAACAGACCGGCTTCCCCAGAATTGAGCGAGCCGAAATACTAGGCGCTCGCCGCGCGCCAAGGGTCACAAGCGCGTGCCCTTTCGGGAGCAGTCGATACACTCTCGCCCGCCGCACGAGCAACGATCGCGCGCGAGCCTTCGCTGCCCGCTTGTATTCGCTCCCGATTCCCCCCTGCCTAAAGAGAAGAGTCCCATGAAAGGCGACCCCAGCATCGTCGAAGCGCTGAACGACATCCTCACTGCCGAACTGACTGCAATCAATCAGTACTACGTCCACGCCAAAATGTGCGACAACTGGGGCTATCAGCGCCTGGCTCTGAACAAGCGCGAGGAATCCATCGGCGAGATGAAAGATGCCGACAAGATCATTGAGCGCATTCTTTACTTGGACGGCATTCCCAACATGCAGCGCCTCAATTCGGTGGGCGTTGGAGAAGACCCGATTGAAATGCATCGCCTCGACTTGAACGTCGAGGTGGAAGCCTGCGCGCGCTTAAACAAAGCCATCGCCCTCTGTCGAGACAAGGGCGACAACGGCACGCGCGATCTTTTGGAGGAAATCCTGAAGGGCGAAGAACACGCCGTTGACTTCCTGGAAGGTCAATTGGGAATCGTCGAAACGATCGGAGCCGAGCGCTACTTGGCGGAACAAATTCACTCCGCTTAAGTCCAGGTACGGCGCGGATGGCGACGGTGCCTGCTCCAACTTCACGAACGGAGTCCGGAGTTCGATCGATGCTCACTCGAAGGCGATCGAGCACCGCACGCACCGAACGGGTGCAGCGGCGCCCGCCAAGAGGGCGGAGCAGCCGAGCTCAATCATCGTTGCAACGGACAATGGTTCGCGCGTGAGCGAGCGGAGCCCCGCGCCAGCCGTCAGACAGGTCGCCGGCCCAAGCGCTACTCTTCTTCGGCGGTCACCGTAATCGTTCCATCCCGATCGATGTGCACGGACAAGACGTGCGGGTGGCAGCAAATCGGGCAATCCTCGACATATTCCTGATTGGCCCCGGCGAAGGGATCAATCGGAATGACGATGTCCTCGCCGCAGGATTGGCAAACGTAGCTCGTCTCGTCGTCGAGGGCCTCAGCCTCGATCTCGAGCTCCTCTTCATCGAGATCTTCGTCTTGCATGGAACTATTCTTGGCGTGGTGATCGGCCCCGTGAGCGGGCCGGCTTCCTGCTAGGAATCACTTGGCGGCCTGCACTCCCCAAGGCTATCGGCAGTGACCTGATCGCGCAGACTCAAAGTGTGCTCGATCCATGCCTCTTGCACGGGCTGGGGCAAATGGTGGGCAGCCATGGTTTCCTTCAAAATCGTCAAACGGCGTCCGAATTGTCCGCCCATGATGCGGTGGCTGGAGTGCGCCTCGCGGATCGGCTTACCGGTGTACTCTCGGGGAGCCCCCAGGAGCTTCAGAGCAAACTCCAGCTCCTTCTCTATTAGTCGTCGCTTGTCCTTGCCCGCGAAAAAGAAGCCGATCATCGCATCGCTGAAAACACGCTCGTAGAAGTCCGTGAGTACGGCGCGAAGGGCGGGCTCCCCGCCTGCGAGCTCATACAGTGCTTTGGTGTCGGACATCGCAAAATGGGGTAGCGCCGAGCAGCCGGCGATCGCTTCGCCACTATCCTCGGCGAAACCTGTGTGAAATCAATTTTGGCGCGGGCGCCCGACTACGATCAATTGAAAGGCCAGGATCGATAGTCCGGGAATGGCGCAAATGACGCGGTCGATCGCCAGAAATGCGCGCGATAGGAGTTTGTTGCCGGGGATGAAGCGCAGGAACCCGATATGGTCGGGGAAGCCGCACAGGGCGTAGGCAAAAAAACCGTACTTCTTGACGCGCGTGACCTCGAACCCGCAGCGCTCGTAGAGCTGCACCAAATCGCGCTGGCGAAAACCCTGGTCGCCTTCGTCAAAGTGCTCGCTCTTCTTGTAAAGCAACCAGCGCGCAAATCGAATGGCGGGGTTGTCGTTGCAAGGCTCGCTCATTACGAGCACGCCGCCCGGCAAAAGTACCTTGGCGCAATTTTCTACAAAGGCCTCGTGGTTGCGGGCGTGGTGCAAGCTGCCCTTGCACACAACTCCACGAAAACTTGCGAGGCGCATGGGTAGGTGCTCCGCATCGGCCGTAATCAGAGCCGCTTCCGGCATGGTTTTGCGACCCACCTGAAGCATGTCAAAGCTGATGTCCACACCCATGGCGGGACGCTCGACGATGATGTCCGCCAGGAACAGCCCCGTTCCGCAGCCGAGGTCCATCACCGGCTCATCGCCCGGCGGCACGTGCGAGAGGATCTCCCGATGCCAATCCGCCTCAAAAATGCGATTGAAGGCGTAGCTGTAGCGCAGCTCGTAGCGCGGCGCGAGCTTCTTGTGCAGCTCGATTTGAGCCTGTGCGTTGGAGGTGGACACGGAGAAGGTCTACTTGCGTTGTTGCGACGTGAAGGGCTGGGGCTCCCTCTGCTGTAGGGGCCCGGGAAAGGCGACGAAGTCTACCCCGAGAGCTCCTCGCTCGGGACGTCGCGCTGGAGCGGTTTGACTAGGCCCATGGCGAAATGGGCGATCAGACCCATAGCGCAGACGTTGAACAATTGCACGAAGTGACAACCAATGCCCGTGGCCAAGGCCAAGTCCTCCTCCACGCCGAGTAGGCCGAATCCGAGCGACCAGCCCATTTCCTGCGTTCCAAATCCGGCGAATCCGTTGACCGGAAGCAAATTGAACATCACCGCCAGGCTCGAACCGAAGGTGGCCTCGGCGTAACTGATTTCTTCGGGCAGTCCCATGCTGCGCGACAGGACGGCATAGAAGAAAAACACCCCGCCCCAAATCGGAATGGTCGCCAAGGCGGCGGCCACAAGGTGCCCTCCTCCGCCGGCCTCGCGCAGGGCGGCTGTGATCCGCTCCGTCTTCTCCAACAACTTTTGCCCGCGCTGAAAGCGATGCAGTCGCAAGCTGCGGAAGACGAACTCAAATGCGCTCACCAGGAATTCGCTGCGCAGGGAGAGCAACAAAAAAACGAAGCAAAGCACCAGCAAAGCTGCGCCGAGCGGTGCCAACGGCTCCAAATTGCTGTAGCGCTCGTTGCGACTCAAATACAGGCAAGCCGCCGAAAGTCCGGCACAGAGAATGGCTCCGTCCAGGAGGCGCGAGACCACCAAGGAAGCCAAGCCCTGGGCGGCGGGAACTCCCGCCTGGGTGCGCAGGTAGACCACCAAAGTGGCTTCGCCCGTTTTGGCGGGCAACACGTAGGAAGCCAAATTGTGAGCGGCCGTGACCATCAGTGCGCGACCGAATGGCGGGCGGTTTTCCTTCGGCACGAGCAACATGAAGCGCAAGGCGCGAAAGCAATAAATGCTCATGTGCGAACCCAGCGCCATGAAAAAGACTGCGGGCTCAAGCTCGCGCAGCACATCCAACGCTTCGCTGGGCTTGACACCGCCCCAAACCATCAGGGCCGTCAACAGTGCCAGGGCGATGCCCATGGAGACGGCGATGCGCAACGAGGTTTTCAAGCGAGGGACCTTACCGGCGCCGAAGGCTCGGTTCCAACGGGTTGCGGCGATAGCGCAGATGTTCCAACTGCAATCGCAAGCAGATGAGCTCGCTCCGGGGGTGATTGCAGGGAATTGGGGTTTCCGGCCCCCACAGCACTGGGGAATGGTTCATCAGTCGAAACGCGCATCAAGATTTCTGTAATTTGGAAGCCGCACTGAAATTGGGCGATCAAACCTAGGGGACGTGTTGATACTTCCCGTTCGAGTCCTTGGACAGTTCGCGCAACAGCCCAATGTCGTCACCCAAGGCCACGCAGTGAATGGCGATCCGGCGGAATTCGTTCCAACTGGCCACTTCCATGCGCAACCGTTTTGGATCCACGATATCTCCGACCGAAGGGAAGCCGTCGGAAAGAATCACGATGGTGTCCACGTCCGGACTTTCAAAGGCCAGCTTTAACGCCGCGTGCAGGTTGGTGCCGCCAAAATCCGTGCTCAGTTTCTTTATGTAGCTGGTCGCTCGATCCAACATGCGCGCACTGAATGGAACCGACTCCTTCTTCCACGGGTCCGCCTTGTCACTGAAGGAAATCAAATTGATCAGGGCCGTGCTGTCCAAAACACCGAGCGTGTGAATCAACTCACGCTTCGCAATGTCGATCCGCGGCTCGCCCTCTTCGTGGGCGTAGTGGCCCCTGGACCTTTCAAGCATGGAGCGCGATAGATCGAGCACAAAGATCATGCGCTTGGAGTGAATTTCGAGGCCGAAGAATGCCGCTCCACTGCTATCTCGATCGCGCCTTTCATCATCGACACGCCGGGCGCGCTCAGCTTCTTGCTCGGTGAGAACCGTGGGTTCCGCGCCCTCCTCTTCCAACCAATCCTGCCAAGCGACTAATTGCTGCCCATAGTGCTTGCCGGTCAAATCCTCCAACAGCCGTCCGATTTCGTAGCGCAACCGCGGTTCCTCTCGCTCCATGCTCGAAACTAGCGCCGGCACGGCCTTCGGAATTCGCAGGGCCGCCAGTGCGCGCAATGCCTCGTAGCGCACGCTCCAGTGACTGTCATCGAGCGCGCTCGTCAGAGCCTCAAAATCGCGAGCATCGCGCGCTTGCCCCAGGGCCCGAACGGCCGCCACTCGCACCGTTGCAGAGCGGTGAGTCATGAAATCAGGGAGCTCCGCGGCCCAATCTTCGTAGTCGCCGCGCAAACCAAATAAGGCTTGGAAGGCCTTGCCCGCCAGTTCCCCATCCACCTTCTTTGAAAGAAACTTGCGCAGATCGTTCGCCGCTTCCTGGTCGTCGCGCTCGGTCAAGATTTGCATGGCCTTGCGCGCGATCAAAGTGTCCTTCGAACGAATCATCTTGCGCAAAGCTTTGTTCACATCTTTCAAGTCCGATGAACGCAGCGCATGCATGGCAAAGTACTGACCGGAAAGGTCTTTCTTCTTGAACATGGAGACCAATTTCTTAGTCACATTGCTCGACTCTAACTCTGCAAAAATCGGCGCGACCTCCTCCATTAGGGTCAATGAGGAACCCACTCGCGTGGCCTCCTTCATGATCTTCTCGGCCACATCCTCACCCTGCATATCCAAAAGTATCTTTGCTGCAATTGCCCGGTTCTCGGGCCAATCGCGCACTTCGCGCCAAGTTTGCTCGGCCAGCTTAAGCACACCTTCATCGGCTCGAACCCAAAGTTCATTCAAAGCCAAGCGACGCACTTGCGCCTGACGGTCGCCGGTAAAGTTGCGCAACGCCTCCGAATTCATCTCGCCCAGGAGCGCACGGAAAGCCTCCGCACGAATCTTCGGCAACGGCCTGTACCCCGGGCGTAGATCGGGATGCCCTTGATTGCCCAGCCCCGCTTCAAACAGCGCTCGAAACCAGCGCTGATCGCTGCTGTCAAAGCTGGCGGCGCGGTACTCCATCGCCTTCTTTCGAACTTCGGAGTCGGCATCGGACTCCACGATCATGGCCAAGAAGCTACTGCCCAAGTTTGTGCACCCCGCAATGGCCTCGAGCGCCTCCAAGCGCATTTCTTCGCTCTTGGACCCGGTGGCGACATTCATCAACTGCTGCAAGGCGGGTCTGCCCGAATCCGCGTTGCCGTCGAAAATCATGAAGCTGCGCAGGAAGGTCTTGCGCATGAACGAACTTCCCAGCGTGTCGTAAATCTCAATCAGTCCGTTCAAAGCTTCGCGCGTGCCCAAGTTGGCGATTTCGCGAACCAAATCCACAGGCGCATTGTCGCGCATCAACTTCAGTTCCTCGAGCAGTGCACGGAGTTGATCTTCGGCACTCTCCTCCGACTCTCCCAACGGAGTCAGCAAACTGTGCCAGGCCTTTCCCTTTGCGCGGTCGCCATCGCCGTCGAGCGTGAGTGCCAAGGCGCTTGATTGCGCACCCAAAGCGCGCGCTCCCAACCCAAGAAACGCAACCAAGAACAACGCGCGCAGGACAAACATGCGGTTGTCAAATTCGAACCCGCGCACGCCGGCGCGAGGACTGCCGGCAACCGCATGCTGGCAAATAAAGTGCGTGTCGATTGCTTCGCTGGCGTTTCGCTTCATGGCGATAAATTCTTGTTTGACGCCCGCATGGGCGCGAAATGGCGCTGTCGCCCGCTCCGGCAAGCCTCCGGGCCCCGGCGCGGCGGACCGCAAGGCTATCAACTCTTTGGACGATCCATCCGATAGAGCCTCTCCACTCGCACAACAATCTCATCGGAGGGCCCATGCGTCCCGAATTCAACAACTCCTCAAGCGCCCAACTTCCGCTCGATTCTTCGGAACTTCGGGAGCTGCTGCGCCGTCTCCGCGACCTCGACTTGCACGCTCCGCATGTCGCCATTAGGGATCAACGACGCGTTTCCATTGCAGGCTGCGTTTACCCCGATTCACCGGCATCGGACTCCCTGCGCTATTTGCTGCGCGGCGATGACGGACTCGAATTCACCCTGCGCATCGCCAGTAATGGCAACGGTCTCGATTTGCAATTAATCGGGAAGGGCCAGACTGCGCCCTTGGCCGAACGCCAAGTTCAGTTGCAACGCGATTCCGACGGACGCGCCCTGTGCCCGGAGTTGGGAGCGCGCGTCGCCGTGCAGAGCGCCGGCGAGAAAGAACTCGATCACTTCCTGCGACGCTTGGTGCGCGGCGTTTGCTCCGAATTGCGTTCCGTGGGCTAAAGCCGCGAACGCTTTTCGATCAAATCCGCCAACAGCCCGACGCTCAGCACTTGAACGAGGGCAACGAAGATCATCACCGTCTTGTCTCCCAAGTTCGGCGGCTGCTCGTGAAAGATGTCGTGGTAGAGCAAGGCGACCAAGCCCAAGAGCAGGGCCAGGGCCAAGGGATAGAACACCTTTAGCGGATTGAAATAGAGCACCGTTCGAATGATCAGCGCCGTGAACCCGAGCGTGTCTCGGATGGGCCGAATCTTCGAACTCCCCGAACGGTGAGCGTAGGCGATGTCCACATAATCCACGCGGTGCCCGTTGGTCAGGGACGCCAACGTAATCGTGGTCGTAAAGCTGAAGCCCGCGGGCAGGATCGCGCGGTATTGCAGTACCAACTCGCGCCGGAAGGCGCGCAAGCCCGAATTCAAGTCGGGAATCGGCATGCCCGCCAAAAAGGAAGCCAACTTCCGCAGGGTGGCCTTGGCCGGACGGCGGATCATGGGGATGTGAACATCCGCACCGCGCCGCGCTCCGACCGCCATCTCAGCTCCGTCGTCGATGCGATCGAGCAAATCAACAATGCGATCTTCCGGGTAGGTGCCGTCGGCATCGGTAATGATCACAACCTTGTGGCGGACGTTTGCGAATCCGGTCAGCAGCGAAGCACCGTAACCGCGATTGCTGGGATGCGTGATCACCCGCAGGAATTCAAACTTCGCCTCCAGCCGCGTCAGAATTTCCGCCGTGCGATCCCTGGAGCCGTCATTTACGACCAAAAGTTCCACCGGCCGTTTCAAGTCCAGCTCCGACAAGCGCTGAACCACCCCTTCGATCCCCAATTCTTCGTTGTAGGCGGGGACGACGATCGAAACGCCCGCCAATGACACATCTCGCTCGAATTCGAGGCTATCGCCCGGACTGTTAAAAGCGGACGAGTCCTTGGGGCTTGCTGCTTGGGAGCTAATGGTCTGTTTCCTCTTTGGGGCGGGCGGACTTGCCTGCCGCTGGGTGGCGAAGCATATCGGCCCCGGGCCGCAAGTTCATTCCCCGAGCGCCTCTTGAACGCCCGGCAAGCCCAGCGCCTTGCGTGTCATGCCCGTCAAAGGTGCTCGCTCCAAACTGGCCAAGGCAACCCTTCGCAGGCTGCCAGCCGGTCGCAGTCGCCCCTCCAAACGTCCGAGGCGGACCGTGGCGCGAATTCGATAGCGTGTAATGCCGTGCCGAATTTCGCCCAGTTCCCGTCCAGCGCTCCAGCCACAATTTGCCCCGATTTCGGGATAGCCGGAGGGATAAAGGTGCGTCGCCGGCTCCTTTGAGCACTCGCGCGTGGGCAATTCCCAGAGTCCCGCCATGCGCCCCTTGGCCGGACGCTCCACGAGCAGCAGCCCGGCTTTGTTCAGAACCACCAGTTGCTCAAGTTGCACCTGCGTAGCCGATTTGCGCCTGGGAGCCAGGGGCAATTGGGCCGTTTTGCCCTGGGCCTTAGCGAGACAAAAATTCGCCAAGGGGCAATTCGCGCAATCGGGCTCCCGCACCTTGCACAGGGTTGCTCCCAACTCCATCAGGGCTTGATTCCAAGCCCCCGGGCCGGTCTTGCGCGTGCGCGAGCGACGCGGCAGCAGCGCTTCGGCCAACCCCCATGATTTGCGTTTGAGCTCGCCGGAGTCGAGGGCGTGTTCGAGCGCAAATAGGCGCGCAAACACGCGCAAAACGTTTCCATCCACCAACGCGACAGCTTGGTCGTAGGCGATCGACAGCACCGCGCCGGCCGTGTACGGGCCCACTCCCGGGAGCGCCAAGGCCTGATTTTTGTCCGTTGGGAATTGGCCCGCATGCTGATCAACAACAACCCGCGCCGCGGCCTGAAGGGAGCGCACACGCCGGTAGTAACCGAGCCCGCTCCACAGCGCGAGCAAATCGCGCTCCTCAGCCAAGGCCAGATCCTCCACCTTCGGGAGCTGCTCCAGAAAGCGCTCCCAATAGGGGATGGCTGTTTCAACCCGCGTTTGTTGCAACATCGCCTCGCTGATCCAAATTCGATAGGGATCGCGAGTTTCGCGCCACGGCAAGCGCCGTGCGCAGCGGTCGTACCAGCGCAAGAGCTGGCGGCGCAGCTCCGCCGCTCGCTTCCCATCGATTTCCACCGAGCCCAAGCTGTGCGCTGATCGAGTCACCTTCGCCCGCTACTCTAAGCGGGCCGCACATTCGAGCGAAGCGACAGCACAGCGAATACGCAAGCTCGCCCGATTGCGCAGGCCATCCCCGCGCGACCCAGATTTCCATGGACCAACCCACAATCGATTCGGCCCGCGCCCCCTCCACCCGGCGCTGGCTCGCACTCGGAGTCGTCGTTGGAATTGTGTTGGGCAGCTCGCGCGCCGTCGACGGCATGCACGCCAGTTTGCTAAGCAGCTCGAGCGCCTTCGACCGAGTCTGCTTGCGAACTTTGCCTCTCCTGGCCCTGGGGCTCACATTCGGCCTGCGCAGCGTCGCCTTCGCCCCCATCTCTTTGATTGCGGGCTGCCTTGCGGGATTGGTCCTGCAAGCCTTTGTGCTGGCACCGTGCTGGATTGTCGAAAGTCGTTTGGAAGCAGTCGGGTTGTGCGCGGCACTCGCCATGTTGCTGCTCTTGATCACGCGCAGCCACCCGGAGCGCCAATTCACACAACGCAATGCTTTGCAATGGCTCGGATGGTGCTTGGCCGGATCCGGCCTGGGTGCCTGCCTGGAAATCCTGGCGCGCGGCTTGCGCGGATTCGGCCTGGGTCGCCCGGAAGATGACGCGACCGTAGCCATTGCCCTGTGCGCAACCATCCTCCTCGGCGCGGTCGCCTTCGGCCGCGGCGGACGCGCCGGACACTCGCGACAGGTACTCGCATTCGGCCTGACACTTGCAGCCTCGCTCACATTGCTGGGCATGCAACGAATGTCCCAACTCATCACTCCCGGCGCTTTGCAAGGCTTCCTGAGCTCACTTGTCACGCACCCCAAATTGAACTTGGACTGGAGTCAAAAACTGCCGCTCAGCCCCTCCTACTTGGGCAGTTTTGTGGCCGGCGCGCCGTTGGCTGCGGCGATTTGGATAGCACCGGGCTTGGCCCTGGGAGCGAGTCTGGGACGACAGCTACGCACAGGACAAATGGGTGCATGCCTGTGCGGATTGGCCCTGGGTCCGTGGCTACTGAACTTCGCCATTCAAAGCTCCAGCCGGATGATGGAGTTGGATCAACTCAGCTCCAATCCCGGCCAAAACAGGTGGTTTCCGCTGTTTATTGCACTCGCATGCGGCGGTTCATTGCTGGCTTTATTCGCGGCCCGCGATCAAGCGCCTGAAGTCAGCCGAAAGTTGGCAGCAGCGCTTTGCCTACTTAGCTTGAGCTTGCCTCTCTTTCTGCGCCCCCAGGCGAATTGGTGTTTCAGCCCTTGGCTTACCGGCACCGGCAGAATCCCGCACTGGGTGGTGGAAACCCCGAACGGATTGCTTTCCGTTGAGGATTGGGACGCCGACAAAGTGGCTTGGATCGATGCGCGGCGTTTGACGCCGACTCGCAACGAAGCCGCGGCGGAGCGCGAACGCTTGAAAGCGGCGCTGACCCTGCTTGCATCCAACGATGCCGCACGCATTCTCCTCTGCGGTCCGCTTTCGACCCCATTGCTCGAGGTCCTATCCGAACGTCCGGATTGGAGTGTCGATCGCTGCGCCGATTGGTTTGAGTTCGGACCGGCGCTTGAGCAAAGCTTGCACGGCGAAACAAAAATGCCCGCCGGCGATTGGCTATCTCCAACCGACGCCGACGCTGCCATACAGGCGGGCTCCTACGCTTTGGTCCTGGCTCCCTCCAACTTCGGACCCCACATCCTCGGTCCCCCCGGCGTGCAATGGATTGCAGCACCCACGGCACCGGCGACTCGCGCCTGGCTAGATTCGGCCACACCCGTCGTGGCCTGGATGCCCAGCTCCAGCCGCATCGCCGCGCGTGAATTGGGCACGGAATTGTTGCTGCAAGTGCGCCCCCTCGAAGCCCCGTCCGCAGCCATTCTTAGCAGAGGAGCCCTTGCAGCCGCGCGGCAAACCAAACTCGAATTGATGCCCTGCCAAGCGCCCAGGCGCCGGGCCAAATGGGGCCTTTGGATGGATCGCAATAGCCCGGTTTTGGCCCATGCCGAGCGGGCTCAGTTCGCCGCGCGCCTGAGCGAGTCCAATCCGGACTCACCCTTGGCCGCCTTCCTAGGTGAGCACTTTGGCGCGCAAACCCTAAGCAGCCCTTGGGAATCGCGGGCGGAAAGAGTCGAGTTCAACCCGGCTCATTTGGCGCCGCTGACGAAGGCTTTGCTGCAGCGCGAGCCAAGCCCGTTGGAGCGGGACTTTTTGGAGGAACTTGCCCAAATCCTGATCGGGCAGCGCAGGCCGGATGTGATTCTCAAGCAGCTGCAACCCATCGCTGAGGCTTGGGCACCTTGGACAGCCCTCGACTGGGCGGTTCTCGAAGCTCAAATCGAGTTCGACTTGGACGCCGAGGTTCGAGCCGGCTTTGACAGCCTGCAAGCCAGATTGCCCGAATCGATCGAAATCGTCCTGCGGGCCGCCGAATGGGCCCTGGCCAAGCAGCGCCTGGACGAGGCCGAAGCACATTTGGACCACGCACGGGAAATGGGCTCAAAAAGCGTCCGATTCGCGGCCCTGGAAGAACGCCTCCAAGCCCTGCGAGCGGCCGCGGCCCGCGATCCCATTTCGGGGCCCGAGCCGCAGGCTCAGAGCGACCCTAAGCCCATT
>JAJDES010000048.1 GCA_029259675.1 Planctomycetota bacterium | reverse complement strand
CCGACGCGGATCACCGCGACCCGACGCCTCAATTGATCCGCGGACAGGCAGGCGCAAAGGGCCCCGGCCCCGCAGGCCGCCAAACCGGCGACGGCGCCGGCCTCATCCGGTCGCAGGGCAATGAAGAGTCCCAGGGAACCGATGGAGAACAAAGTGCATTCACAGGCGAGAGCTCGGCTCCACGAGAGCGCCAAGACCAGACTGACCGCCGAAAGCGGCAGGAAAGCCAGCTCCCCCAACGCGAAGACCGATTGCAGCAGTTGCGCCCCGGCCAAGGGCAGCAAGAGGCAGACGGACAGGGCGACCACGCGCGGCGGCGTCTCCAAGGCTTCGCGCCGAAAATCGAGCAAGTAACGCGCGAAGAAAACCAATGCGGTGGCCAAGAGCGCGGCCAACCCGACCCAGGCGCGCCCCGAAAGATCGGCGCCCACACCGAGGATCAAGAGTCCGAGTACTCCGCTGAGAACGGCAGTCGTTACTTTTTCGCCGGCCTGGGCCAATGTCTTGCGACGAACGGCCTTGGGCGCGGAAAAACCGGCGCGCTCGGGAGTGAAGCGGCGCAGGCCGCGCCGACGTCCTCGACCGGGAATAAGGGCGGTCAAGTTCATCGAACGACCCGATCATCGCCGCGCGAGCGGGGCGGCCCTTCGTAAGCGCGCACAATTTGTTCGACCAGAGGGTGGCGCACGATATCGCGCACATCAAATTCCACGCTGCCGACGCCCTCGAAACCGCGCAGACGACCCACGGCGTCCACCAGACCGTTGTGGTTGCCGTGCTCCAAATCGCTTTGGGAGGGATCGCCCGTCACGACCATGCGCGAATTCTCACCCAAGCGCGTGAGAAACATCTTCATCTGCGACGGAGTCGTGTTCTGACCTTCATCCAAAATGACAAAGGCGTTCGAAAGCGTGCGGCCGCGCATGTAGGCCAAGGGGGCAATCTCGATCACGCCGCCCTCTTCCAACCTGGGAATGTCCTCGCCGCGCATCAAATTGCTGAGCGCGTCGTACACCGGCCGCAGGTAGGGATTGAGCTTGGCCTGCAAGTCACCGGGCAAGAAACCCAAGTGCTCACCCGCCTCCACCACCGGCCGTGTGATGATCAGTCGCCTGACCAATCCCGAGCGCATCGCACGCAAAGCCGCCGCCACCGCCAAATAGGTTTTGCCGGTTCCCGCCGGCCCCAAACCAAAGACGAGGGCGTTGCGCTCGATGGATTCGAGATACTGACGTTGATTGGCGGAGCGCGGTTCCACTGCGCGCATTCGGACCTGGGCGCCGTCCAAGCTGGGCTCGCCGTGACCGAGGTAGGTGCTCGGCCGTTGCACTTCGGGAGCCGATTCGCTGCGCGCCTCTGATTTGGCATCCCCACTGGGTTCGAGCAGGATGGCTTCAATGTCGCGCGGCTCGAGCTTGCGCCCCTTGCGCGCCTTGCCAAGGAGATGTTCGATGCGACGATTGGCCTCGGCCACATCCCCCTCAACGCCTTTCAACCGCAAACTTCCGCCGCGCGTGTACAGTTCGAGATCCAAGCTTTGCCGCAGCAGCTTGGCGTAACGGTCGTAGGGTCCTAGGACGAGGATGGCCTCGTCGTGGGAGCGCAGGGGAATAGTAAGTTCGATCAAGGGAGCCTTCTGCTTTGGCGGTTGGGGCCCGGAGCTGATGCGGGCGTAGGCAGCAGGATTGCCTGCGCGGCATCAGCCGTCAAATGAAGCCTTGGGAAGCTGGGGCCAATGCCGCGCGCAGTGGCGTTGGGAAGCCTGCGAATTGCGCCGATCCCTTCCGTTGCGGGCGCAAAAACGGCCCAAAGTGACCCCATTTCGGTTTAAAAACGGCCGGACGTCCTCGCCTCTAAGTCATGGGCTCGGGACCCGATCTTGGGAGGCAAAAGTTTGATCGCAAGCCCGCCGAGCGCAGGTTCCCGCTTAGGGAGTCGCGAGCAAACTGGGCCAAAGGAACATGGCGGCGGGCACGGACAGCAACAGGCTGTCGACCAAGTCGAGCAGCCCGCCCGAGGGGCCGAACCAGGTGCCCGAGTCCTTCACGCCCGCCCTGCGCTTGACCCAGCTCTCGAGCAAGTCTCCCGCCTGGGCGGCGACATTCACCAGAGCGCCGGCGACGAAGCCGGCTCCCACGCCGGCGGGCAGGTATTCGCACCAGGCCATGAGCCCGCCGGCGGCAATGCCGACCAACAGGGAACCCACGCACCCGGCCGTTGTCTTGCCCGGACTGATCTTTGGAAAGGGATGGCTCTTGCCGATCGCGTTTCCGACGTAATAGCCGGCGATGTCGCCAATCTTCGAGAGCACCAAGATCGAGACAAGTGCACCAAAGCCCCAGACGCTTTGAATTAGGGCAAGGGCCGGCAAGGCCGCAGCGATCCAAACCGCCAAGCCCGCTAAGCCTAGGACTCCGGGAGCTTGAGCCGCCGGATCGCGCTCCTTAGGCAAGAAGACTCCCAGTTGTATGGCCACAGCCGCCGCCATCACGCCCATGCACGCGTACTGCAGCGCTGGTCCGCTTGGTAAGAGATCCAGACTTGGGGCGCTATAGATACCAACGCTCACAACTGCCAATAAGCCGACCCAACACGCCCCGCGCGAACCCCAAACACCCATTTGGCGCAATTCGAACACGAGGCCCAGGCACAGAATGAATCCGATCCCGTGCACCACAACCCCATTCGGGCTGGATTTGGCCAAGTAAAGCAGCAGCGCCAGAACCAACGCCAGGCTGGCTCCGACCCAAGTTCGCTTGAGAATTTTGGCGGCGCGTGACGTTCCCTTGGGAGAACTAGCCGGGCTGCTTTGCGGTGAAGTCAATGGATTCGCGTTCCCTTGATCTGAACTTCGAAGGGACAGTCTGCCCGAGTGCCCCCGCAGAGATCAACGACCCCATCGAGATCCCCCCCCAATGCGCGAATTCGAAGCGCAGGTCCTTTGCGTCGGCAATCGCTCCATGCTTCCGCGCAACATCGCCCCTCCTCGGGAAAGGCGCCCCACTCGCCTAGGCCGTTCGCTCGTTGCGAGTGGAAGCGTCCGCCTCGCCTTGGGGCGCTTCTTCGGCCACAAGTCCGCCATAGCGTCGCTCGCGGGCCGCGAAGGCGCTCATGGCCTGTAGAAGTTCCGGCTTGCGAAACTCCGGCCAACACTTATCCGTCACGAAAAACTCCGAGTAGGAGATTTGCCACAGGAGAAAGTTGGAAACGCGCATTTCTCCCGCCGTGCGAATCAACAAATCCGGATCGGGAGTCTCGGGATCGTAAAGGAAACCGCGCAGGCTCTCTTCGTCGATCGAGGCCGGATCCAATTCCCCATTGCGCGCCGCTTCGCACATGCGCTTGACTGCGTCGGCCAATTCGCTGCGCGCGCCGTAGGAAAGCGCCAAGCGCAGGCACATGCCTCCGTTATCAGCCGTCAGTTCCTCGGTGCGCCGCAGTTCCGACAGCGCTTCGGTGGGCAAATCGTCCAAGCGCCCGATGCAACGCAAGCGCACGTCGTTCTCCATCAACGTGTCGCGCTCCTCAATCAAGAACTCGCGCAGCAACCGCATGAGGAAGCGCACTTCGGTTCGCGGTCGCTTCCAGTTCTCCACGGAGAAGGAGTAGAGCGTCAAACTCTTGACTCCCATGCTCGCACACTCGGTCGTGATCTCGCGCACGGAGTTGATGCCTTCCCGGTGACCAAGAACCCGGCGCAGGGTTCGCTTCTGTGCCCAGCGACCATTGCCGTCCATGATGATGGCAAGGTGCTCGGGGAAGGGGCCACCTAAGTCGGGGCGCTTTATCGGCTTCTTCGGCATCTGTAGCTGGAGCTCGCTATGCGTTCGAATTATCCGTTGGGATCGTCCGCAGGCCCAGCTTCGATTCGCAAGGAATACGGAGACCCGGTCTGGGAGCCTTGAATGAAGTGCCCATGGCTCCTCACTTACGTGGAATCAACTGATCGCGCTCCGGCCCCACCGAAAGCAATTCGATCGGCACACCCACCAAACTCTCCACCCATTCGACGTAGGTTCGAGCTTTTTCGGGCAAATCCTTCCACTGGCGCACCGCGCAAATGTCCTCGGTCCAGCCGGGTCGTGACTCGGTGACCACTTCGATGCCGTTCAAGTCGGTGGCGGCTGCGGGAAATTCGCTGACCAATTCACCGTCAACGCGATAGGCCACGGCAACCTTGAGTTCGGGGAAGCCTGTCAAGACATCCAAGTTGGTCATGACCAGGCTGTCGGCACCGTTGAGATCCATGGCGTAGCGAACGGCAACGGCGTCGAACCAACCACAGCGGCGCGGGCGCCCCGTGGTCGCTCCGTACTCATTGCCCGCCTTGCGAATGGCATCGCCCTCATCACCGTGATCCTCCGATGGGAAAGGTCCCTCGCCCACACGCGTGCAATAGGCCTTGGCGATGCCGACAACGCGCTCAATTCGGTTCGGCGGGAATCCGACGCCCGCCGCAATCCCGGCAGTGCTTGTGTTGGAACTCGTAACGTAGGGGTAGGTACCGTGGTCGATGTCGAGCATCACACCCTGGGCACCTTCAAAAAGGATGCGTTCGCCGGCCGCGTAGGCCTTGCGAACCAAGGCTCCGGTATCGGCCACGTAGGGGGCCAAAATCCGTCCCAATTCAACGAAGCGCTCCACTTCGCGATCCAAGTCGATCGAGTCCGCGCCGTGCACCTTGGTGATCAGGGCGTTCTTCTCTTTCAAGACAGTGGACAGTCGCTCGCGACAGCAGTCCGCGCTCAACAGGTCCGCTATGCGCAAGCCGGTGCGCGCTGCTTTGTCGGAATAGCAGGGCCCGATGCCGCGGCCCGTCGTTCCAATTCGACCGTCCCCCTTCCAGCGCTCGGCCAATTTGTCCAGCAGACGGTGATGGTCGAAAATCACATGGGCGCGGGCGGAAACGAATAGGTTTTCGGGACCGACCCGAACTCCGCGCTCGCGCAGACCTTCGATTTCCTTGACCAATTTAATCGGGTCCAGGGCTAGGCCGTTGCCGATCACATTGCGCTTTTGCGGATGAAGAATGCCCGACGGGATCAGGTGCAGGACGTATTTGGCATCCCCCACAACCACGGTGTGGCCCGCGTTTGCGCCACCTTGATAGCGCACGACCACATCGGCGTCGCGCGCCATCCCGTCGATGATTTTGCCCTTACCTTCATCTCCCCACTGAGCTCCAAATACGCTGACGGAAGGCATGTTTTCTCGGCAACCTCAATGGAAAAGAGGCCAATGGGAAGGGAGGAACGGATGTCGCCGAGGAAATCGGCGACCGGGATCCGGCGGCGGGGCCGGACGGTCCGTTGCGCACGGCGCAACGCTCTCCGTTCGACACCCGGGCGAGGCCCCAGGCAAGTAACGCAATCGGGGGCCAATCGGCCCCCGAACGAAGCTCGGGATTCTCGCTCTCAGGGGCCCTAACCACAAGGGCTCAACTCAAGTCCGTGGGCTTCCAAAGCCCCCACCGCCGGGAGTTTCCAGCTCCAGCTCAGCTCCCTCAGGTATGAGTCCCGCCCATTGGCCCGGCAAGCTGCGCCAGGGGCCAGGTCGCAATGTCCCGACTTTGCGACCGGCTGGTTCCGAGCGAGCTCCGCCGCTCACCACAGCGGCCAGGCGCAGGCGCGCACGACCCGGCTTCCCGGCTGCGCCGCCCGCAGCACCATCGGGCCCCTGGATCTGCCGTTCCGCCACCCAGCTGCTGCCGACCTCCTTGAGCAGCAAGATGCGCTTGCGGATTCCCATCCCGCCCCGGGCCGCGCCCTTGCCGCCCGAACCGTTGCGCAGGCCCAAGGCCAGGATGCGCACGGGCACTTGGGTTTCCAGCGCTTCGATCGGAGTGTTGCGCGTATTGGTCATATGGGTCTGCACCGCGTGGGCCCCAACTCCGGAAGGGCCACCGCCCGCACCGCCCGGCAAGGTTTCGTAGTGCGCGAACTGGCGCCCCCTCGAGTCCGTACCGCCCAGGGTCAAATTGCTCATCGTGCCCGCGCTAGAGGCCGGAATGCGACCGGGCAGCGCCTTGGACAAAGCCGCAAGCAAAACGTCCACAAGGCGCTGGCTGGTTTCCACATTGCCTGCGGCGACGCAGGTTGGATAAGTCGCATCCACAAGGCTGCCGGCCCGCGTGCGCAGCTCGACGGATCGAGCGATGCCGTCGTTGGCAGGTGAACCCGCCGGCAAGAGCAAGCGCAGGACGTAGACCACAGCCGCCTGACTCACAGCTCGAGTGGTATTGATCGGGCCCGGCCCCTGGTCGGAACTTCCGCAGAGGTCTACACAAACCGAGCTGCCGCGCACGATCCATTTGGCTTCGATTCGAGCTCCGTCCGCACCCAACTCCAGGTCGGCGGAGGCCGTGTACTCACCATTCGGTATGGCCTTGATTTGCGCGCGCAACAAGCGCTCCGTCCAAAGCGAGAGGTCCTCGGCGCGTTGCTTCAGTTGCGCCACCCCGTAGCGCTCGGCCATGCTCGCCAAGCGCGCTGCCCCCAGGCGATTGGCCGCCCATTGAGCCATGAGGTCCGCTTCGCGTTCCTTTGGCACACGCATGTTGGCCGACAAGAGACGCAACATTTCGCGCTGCAACTTACCGGCCCGCACCAATCGCACTGGCGGAATCCGCAAGCCTTCACCGTGCACGTCGAAAGCGGGCCCCATGGAACCCGGGTGCGCTCCGCCGACATCCGCGTGGTGGGCACGGTTCGCCAAAAGGAAGTCCGGCACACGGGCGCGCTTCGGTGCCCGCTTGCCACTGAGGAACACCGGCGAGACCAAAGTTAGATCGGGCAGATGCGTCCCCCCTCGATAGGGGTCGTTGAGCAATACGGCTTCGCCATCGGCCAGGGGTCCATCCTCAAGTACCTCGCGCACCGACATGGGAGTCGCACCCAAATGGATCGGCAAATGTGCGGCTTGCCCGATGGTGCGACCGGCGCCGTCAAAGAGAGCGCACGAAAAGTCGCGGCGCTCTTTGATGTTGGGTGAGAAAGCCGAGCGCTGCAGCGCGGCGCCCATCTCTTCACAAACGGATGCGAAGAGGTGCCCGAAGACCTCGATTCGCAAGGCACTTTCGGGGTCACTTCCTCGCACCGCCGGCTTGGGGCTTTGCTTGCGCGCCATGACCCCAGCATAAACGCTTTGGGGACGGGGCCCTCGGCTGTGCCGAGGGATATGGACCGCAACTTTCTCGAATGGCCCAATCGCAGCCAGAGCGTTGCCCGAGTCCCCCGGCGGCGGCTGCAAAAGTGCCGCGATTCGCGCCCATGGGCACGACCCCGAGCCCATGCGGGCTCGTTTTCTTGGGTCAATAGTCGGTGAAGTCGCGCAATTCGTACGGCCAGCACTCCAGAAGTTCCCAACGCTCCAGGGGCACGATCTCAACCTCATCGGCTCCCGCGCGGCGCCAAACAATGCTGCGCACCGTCATGGATAGCGCCGAACCGAATTCCTCTTGCTCCTCAACGGCTTCCAAATCATCGAAGTAGCCAAAGGAGTCGACCTCACGACCAGTCAGCTTGCGGGCCGAAACGATCACGCTGAAAACGTTGCTTTGCACGCCCAAAAGGCTGCGCAGTTCGGTTTGAACTATCGGCTCGATGTTTTCCCATCCATCGATGTTGTTGAGGTCGTTTAGCGAGGCAAAGATTTTCTTGGCCGTGTATTCATCGCCAAAATCATCCGTTTGGATCTCCTCGTCCTCATCCTCGTCCTCCTCTTCCTCATTGCGATACTCAATCACGTTGTCCCAGAAATACGGGGGCACATCGCGATTGTCCATCAGGGCCTTCAACACCACGGGAGGAGCGCGGTTGATGTTGATGCGCGGCACATTCGATCCGCCGCCGGCGTTTGCAGCAGCGGGCGTGCCGGGGCTGCCTTCCTCGGCACCCGGGGTTGGCAAGTCACCTTCAGAAGGCGTTCCACCATCCGCCAAGTTCAGTCCATCCCCCTCGGCCGGAGCTTCGGGTTGGGGCGCATCATTCCCGGCATCATTGGCGCCCGGAGTTTGCGTTCGATTTGCGTCGGCGAGGGTGGAGACCGAGGTCCAAATCGTCAGGTAAGCGCTGATTGAGTGATAGATCACAAAATCCTCATCGCGCCCCTCCAGGAAGTGATCTTCCTCAAATGGCTCCAGCACGATGAACTCGCGCATGCTGAGCGGCAAACCGAAATCAGGTTTGTCTTCGACATAAGTTTGCAGTTCCGGCATCGGCAAGACGGAAGCGGTGCGATTGCGAATGTGTTCGAGCATGGCCGTTGCCATCTCTTCCGCTTGAAACTGATCGATGTCCTTGCG
>JAJDES010000470.1 GCA_029259675.1 Planctomycetota bacterium | reverse complement strand
GATCGCCACAGAACGCGACGCTGCGCTCCGGGCTGCTTGAATTCGAAATTGTCGGGACGCGGCTAACGCCGAGTACCCTGGCACTTGACTAGCAGTTAATGGGCAGAAGCCCCTCCTAGCGCCAGTGCCGCGAGTGATCGTTCGGACCGCGAGCTATCATTCAGGTCCGCTGAAGTTGGTCCGGCGCGGCCCATGGGGCCATCGTCGAGACCGTTACCAGCGAGAAACCCAGCCAACAACTCCAGCCAAGGAACCCAGCGCAAAAGCTTGTTGTGGACGCGCCGCGATTCGGTCCGCGCACCTGCCGTCTGACTTCCGTCAGTCCGCAAACAATCGCTAACCTTCACCGGCGTCCCAGGCGGAGCACTGGGGGCTCCATACCACCTTTGCAGCCCACCACCCCTAGAGATGGGTTTCCGCAAAAAGTGGCGTGCAATTCTAGTGTGGAGCGATGCCCTGTCAAAGGCTCGAGTGGCTCCATTTGAGGATAGGAACCGCAACTCATCCGCGCCGATGCTGTTCCGGAGCACGGATCTCGAGGGATTCGAGGTGGAGCGCTGATTTCGATTCGGCCTATGGCTCGCAGTCTCGGCCAGCCTCCAAGGGCTTCAATTGGCTCCTGGCTGCTGATTTCCGCCGTGCCAACGCTCGCGGGACCTGTTCCCAGACCCGGCGGGCTCCAATTGTAGACAGGCCCGCCCGCGGGCCGGCAGGACGCTCAATGCCGCCCTGCTAGGCTGGCACCCAAAGCGATTTCCTTTTGCGGTTGCGCAGATCCCGGCCCCTGCGCGAACATCACCAACGGAGCCCGATCGCGCGAGCGTGCCGGCTGCCCCAGGCTTTCTTTATCGGTTCTGTCAATGGAGCCCGAGCTTGGAGTTCCAGAGTCCCAATGGGTCCCCGGACCGGGACTTCCCGAGCCACGACATTCGTACCCCCATGCCCACATCCGCTCGAATCCTGCTTTGCGACCATGGCGGCCAATTGGCCACAGCTGTGGTGCCGCTGTTGGAAGCCCAGGGACTTCGAGTTGAGGTGAGCGAATACCTGCGTCAATCGCTCGATTGCCTGGACCAGGGACAGGTCGACCTCTTGATCGCCGCCCCGCTCAATCAACGGGGATTGATTGAACTCGAGACCCTCGACCAAGCGCGCCGGTCCGCGCCGGCCATTCCCCTACTGGTCACTGTCGCAGGCAGGGAAGCCGACGAGGACGGCAAGCTCCCCATGGGGCTGCCCAGCAGCGCCTTGGGTACTTCGCTGGAGAACGGCCCGTGGGATGTGATTCGCCGCGACGCTCCCCTGGAAGAATGGCGACTGCGCATCGATCGGTTGCTGGCCGAAAAAGGTCGCGACGGAAAATTGCTCGAACTTGAGCACCGCGCCACCCACGACGACCTGACCGGACTGTTGCGCAAGAATGCCTTCGGAGAACGACTCAGTGAGCACTTCTCAGCCGCCCATCGGCACCGCTTTGAACTTGCCCTGGTCTTGATTGATTTGGATCACTTCGGTCAGGTCAACAAGCAGTTCAACCACGTGGTCGGTGACGAGTTGATTCAAAATGTGGGCGCTGGAATTCGCGCCAGCCTGCGCACCGAGGATGTGGCCGGCCGGCTGGGTGGCGATGAATTTGCCGTGTTGTTGCCCTACACCGGACGCGCCGACGCCGTCGCGGTCGTGGGCCGCTTGCGCGATGCGATTCGACACGCACGGGCCAATACTTCAGAGGGCGAAATACCCGCGCGCGGAAGCCTGGGCTTTGAAACCTTCAACGGTCGCGATCTCGACACCGAAGCGACCCTGCGCGAACACGCCGAAAAGGCCTTGCGCACAGCCAAGGAACGCGGCGGCGATCAGGGCGTTTACTTTCGCAACATGACGCCTTGAGTGTGCGCCCCAGTTAGGGACACAGTTGGGGACACAGTTGGGGACAGTGCACGCGTCAATCCGCAACCGTTCAAGCGGAAACGACACCGAAGTTTGAGCGCTAGGACTCGCCGCTTGGTCTGGTTTGCTCGCCTGCCAATTGCTGCGCCAATTGAGTCTTGTGGCGCTCGACGTGCACAGCCAATAGGGCCACATCCGGCGGATTGATGCCGGCAATGCGCCCCGCCGCGCCCAGGGTTCGCGGCTTGAAGCTGGCCAGCTTCTCGCGCGCTTCGCCACGCAAGCCCGTGAGCGAATCGAGCTTGAGATCGCGCGGTATTTCCATGTTTTCGCGTTTGCGCATGCGCGCGACTTCGCGCAACTGGCGATCCACATAACCTTCGTACTTGACGTCCGCTTCCAGGCCTTGGGCCAAATCGGGGCTCAGCCCCAGGGCTTTCAACTCCGGGTGCAGTGCCTCCAACTCTGCGAAGCGAATTTCGGGTCGCCGCAGGACTTCCAACCCATTGCGCCCGGCTTGTCCCGCCGGTTTTAGCTCGGCCAAAATCAACAGGGCCTGGGCCTTCAGTTTGCGACGCTCGCGCGCGCGCTGGACGCAGTCCGTTGATACAAGACCGAGCGCATGGCCCTTCTCAGCCAGGCGCTCATCCGCATTGTCCTGGCGCAAGAGCAAGCGGTACTCCGCTCGACTGCTGAACATTCGGTAGGGCTCCGTTGGTTGACTGACAACCAAGTCGTCGATCAACACACCGGCGTAGGCCTCGTGCCTGGCCAGTACCAAGGCCTCGCGATCGGCCACCCACAGGGCCGCATTAGCGCCGGCCAACAGCCCCTGGGCCGCGGCTTCTTCATACCCCGAAGTGCCGTTGATTTGCCCCGCCAAATAGAGCCCTTCCACTGCGGAAACAGCGAATGTGGGATCCAACTGCGAGGGCTGTACAAAGTCGTACTCGACCGCGTATCCGTGTCGCAAAAAGCGCGCTCGCGACAGGCCGCGTACGCTGTGAACGAATTGCTCTTGAACCTTGGCCGGCAGCGACGTCGAGATCCCGTTGACATAGACCGAATCCGTGCTGAGCCCCTCCGGCTCCAAAAAGATTTGGTGCCGCTCCCGATCGGGGAAGCGCACGACCTTGTCTTCGACTGACGGACAATAGCGCGGGCCCTGGCCCTGGATGCGACCGGCGAACATGGGCGACAGGTGAACGTTGTCCCGAATGACTGCGTGGGTCTTTGCGTTGGTGAAAGTGATGTGGCAGGGAATCTGCTCTTGCAGGGGAAAGCCCTCGCGTGCGGTGGCATAGGAAAAGGGCATCGGCACGCTGTCGCCCAATTGCGGCTCCAGGTCGTCCCAATCAATGCCCTCGCGCGCCAGCCGCGGAGGCGTGCCCGTCTTTAAGCGGCCCAGGGCAATCCCCAGGCGATCCAAGTCACGCGAAATGCCACCGAAGGCGCGCTCGCCGACGCGGCCGCCTTCGCTTTGGTCTTCACCCGTGTGCATGACCGCTGTTAAGAAAGTGCCCGTGGCCAAAATCACCGCGTGACTCGCGAGCTTGCGACCGTCGTCCAGAAGCAAACCGACAACGCGCGCCTTGGAGTGCTTGCCGCCGTCCTCCAGCCACAGCCCGTCCGCCGCCGCCCCAACCAACTCCACCCCCGCCACCTGCGCGACGCGACGCGTAATCGATTCGCGGTAAAGGTGTCGATCCGCCTGGGCCCGGGGAGCTTGAACCGCAAAGCCCTTGGCGGTGTTCAGCATTCGAAACTGAATGCCCGTCTCGTCGATCGCGCGGCCCATGACGCCCCCCAGGGCATCGACTTCGCGCACGAGCTGCCCCTTGCCCAAGCCACCGATGGCGGGGTTGCAGCTCATTTCACCCAACAAATCGGTGCGCGGCGTCACCAGGCCGACTTTGGCCCCCAGGCGCGCCGCCGCGAGCGCAGCCTCGACCCCCGCGTGCCCACCGCCGACGACCAGCACATCCAGGGCGCGAGAGCCCCTTGGGCGGCCGTGCGGATGGCTGGCAGGTGCCCAATCGCCGGTGAGTTGCGCCAGCTGTTGCGTGTTCTTTTTTTCCATGGCGAATATTCGGGAACCCATTCAAACCATCTTCGGCCAAGACGCCAGCCCGCAGCGCCAAGCGCGGCTCAACCCGGACCGCGCCGGCGACCGAAGGAGGGTGGAGCGATGCACTCTTGGCTCTTCAGACACCGGCACGGCCTACGCACTCTCTATGGCCTAAGGCCCGTTTTGCCCGCCCCAGGGCAGTTGGCACAGCCCCAATCCGGGCCCGCCGATGGTTCCGAGGATTTGGACCACTCTGAGCTTTTTGAGTCTGAAGGGGAGGCCGAGTCTGCACCCCAAAAAAAATCGCGGGTGCCGATGTATCGGTTGCCCGTCGTGACTTTGAAGCCCATGCCTCGCCGCCGCCGAGCCGGCTAGCGAAACGGGCGGTGCGCTCATTTTGCCCAGGGCAGCCAAGCGGCAGAGCGCAGCTTTGGTAGTCGCGAGAATCCTCAGCGCTAGAATCGGGGAGTGAAAACCTCGGTACGATTCTCGTTGTTTTGCACGCTCCTGTTGGCCGGATCGCCCGCTGGGGCCCTCGGCCATTTGAGGGTGCGGCGCGCGAGTTCCGTCGCCACAGTTTCGACGACTATTATTGCGCCAGCGCTCAGTCGGCCGCTCCCCTGCGCACTGGGAACAACGGCGTTTTCTCAGCCGGCCGAGAGCCTGGAGGAATTCTTGCGGCGCATGCGCGAGAAACGCGACTCGGTGCATCGCGAGCTGGAACCTGAAGTGGCTCGACTGATTTCCGCACTGGAAAGCGCTGCTCCCGATAGCGACGAATTCAAAGCCTTGGAAAGCTCGTTGTTCGGCTTGGGAACCGAAGCCGTGCCGCTTTTGGTGCCGTGGATTGATCCAGGGACCTCACCGACCACGGGCACCCTGCGCAGGGCTGATGCGATCGCCAAGCATCTCGCACAAGCCGAATTGACCTCCGCTTTGCCCGAGCTCGAACAACTGGCCGAGCACGCCTCCCAGCGCGGACGCGCGAAGACGATTCAGTTGCTTGGGAATAGTCGCCTGCCTGCAGCTGCCGGAAGCATTCTGCGCAGTCTCCTGACGCAGCCCTCGACCACAAAAAGTCTCCGCAAGCATGTTTTCCATGGGCTGATCCGACTCGGCGGGCAAAGCAATTGGGATCCCGCCATCGAAACGTTGAGCCTGCGCAAGGCCGGTGATGCCGCTTACATCGACATCATTCTGCATGCTTTCAGCGAGGTTGAGCCCGCGGCCATCCACGCGCCTGTGCGCAGGCTGCTGGCCAAGCAAGATGAAGCCCCGACACATCTGAGCGCGATCTTCGATTACTTCGAAGCCGCCCCGCACCTATTCGATTATGAAACGGCCAAGCTGACCATAGAGCTGCTCAGCTCGCCCAAGCTCACGCCCTCAGCCAGCGCCGAATTGCTCCTGCGCCTGCCCAAACTGCATCCGGATCGCGGAACTCCCGAGTGGCGCGATTTGCTCGAACCCTTGACCTATGGATCGTCTCAGGCAAGGCGCGACGGGGCCTTGATTTGCATGTCTCGCTTGGGCGACCGCGGCGCGCGCAAACGCCTCTTGCAGCCCTTTGATGACCGCATCAAAGAGACCGGCAAGAGCAGCAGCTCCCTGTCTGCGCGTGGTGCTACTTACATTCAGCTTGAAGAGTACGATTCGGCCCTGCGCGATTTCAAAAGGGCGATCGAAAACACCCGCAGCTCCACCCTTAAGCAGGACAATTGGATCCAAGTCGCTTGGGTCTATTGCCTGCAAGGAAAGCTGTCCCGCGCTTCCAGCGCTCTTGAGGATGCCAACCTAACCTCCGTCATGCAGCGTCAACTTGCCGGCGATGAGCGCTTTGCTCAACTGTTGCTGCACGAGCGCTACGGGCGCGTTTTGCGCGACTAGCTGACCGGCCGGGCTCCGGCCCAGGGCAGGGCTCGCCCCAATTGTGCCCAAAACCCTCAAGCTCGCACGTAATGGCTCCGGCCCTCCATACGCGAGCTAAGTGCATTGCGCGTATCCACCACCAGGCTCGCGTGCTCGGCGACCAAGTCCCAATCCGTTGCAGAGTGAGCCGTGGCCACCACGATGCAATCCGCGTGTTCGAGTTCCTGTGGCGTCAATTCTACGGAACGGTAAGCCGAAAGATCGTGATCGCGCATGGGCGGCGGCACGGGCACATGCGGATCGCAATAGCGAACTTGCGCTCCAAGCTCTTGGAAACGTTCGATGAGTCGCACGGCCGGCGACTCGCGCACGTCGTCCACGTCGGCCTTGTAGGCCAAACCTAGCAACAGAATGTGAGCATCGCGCAGCGTGCGCCCCTGTTCATTCAATGCCAGAAGCGTGCGATGGATTACATACTCCGGCATGCCGCGATTGATTTCTCCGGCGAGCTCCACAAACTTTGTTCGGTGACCACTTTTGCGCGCTGCCCACGACAAATAGAAGGGATCCACGGGAATGCAATGGCCGCCCAGCCCCGGCCCCGGATCAAAGCGCATGAATCCAAAGGGCTTGGTCGATGCAGCTTCGATGACTTCCCATACGTCAATGCCCATCGCATCCAAGATGACCTTGAGTTCGTTGACGAGGGCTATGTTCACGGAACGAAAAACGTTTTCGAGCAACTTTGCCGCTTCCGCGACCTCGCTGCTGCTCACACTCACAACACGATCCAAAATAGCCCCGTACAAAGCGGCAGCCAATTGGCCCGAAGCCTGCGAGGTACCGCCGACCAACTTGGGAATCTGCTGCGGGTTGCCCTCGGCGACGCGGCCGGGATCCTGACGCTCGGGGGAATAAGCCGTGAAAAAGTCCTGCTCCGCCTTCAGCTTGCTTGCGCTCAGTATCGGCAACAGCACATCGCGCGTCGTTCCCGGATAGGTCGTCGATTCAAGCACGATCAACTGCCCGGTCCGCAAGCTGGAAGCAATCGCATGGGCGCAGCGCCTTACAAAAGAAAGGTCAGGTTCACGCTCAGCCCCAAGCGGTGTCGGCACGCAAATGAGCACGGCATCGGCCTCACCCAAGCGCTCCGAATCGCAAGTGGCCTCAAAGCGTCCGCTGGCTTGCATGTCCGGCACCAACTGAGCACCGAGGTGTTCGATGTAAGTTTCGCCTTTCCCAAGTCGGACGATCTTGGATGGATCGCTGTCAAAGCCGAGCACCCGAAAGCCTCCGCGCACAAAGGCGGATGCGAGCGGCAAGCCGACGTAGCCGAGACCGATCACTCCCACAACCGCGGTGCGGGCTTCGATTTCCTGCATCAGGGCCGAGTACACCTCTTGCGACTTGGGTTCGCCGGTCGTCGAACCCGGAACCGGCCCTTGCTTGCGCTTCGAATTTGACATCAAGGAGTGGCGAGTTTTGAACTCAATCGCCCTTCTGATAGCAATTCTTCCAATATCGAGGGCAGTCCTCTAGAGGGCCGAAAGCCCACCGTTCGCTGCAACTTGTCCAGCGCCGGAACCCGTCGCGGCATGTCTTCAAAGCCCTCGCCGTAGGCCTTTTCGTAGGGCACGAAACGGATCTTTGAGCTGGACTGAGCCGCCGCCTTCACAAGCTGCGCCACATTCGAAATTCGGTGTTCCTCATCGTTGCCCACATTGAATACTTCGTTTTCCGCAGCGGGTTCCAGCAACAGCCGCCAAATGCATTCGACGACGTCATCCACGTGGGCAAAGCATCGCGTTTGGCTGCCGTCGCCGAAAACGGTGATGGGCTTCCCCGCCAGTGCCTGTTGCACAAAGTTTGGAAGCACCATTCCGTAGCGCCCGGTTTGGCGCGGCCCAACGGTATTGAAAAAGCGCGCGATGATGACCTTGAGGTTGCGCTCGCGCGCCTGGGCGAAGGCCATCCACTCATCCATGGCCTTGGAGCAAGCGTAGGTCCAGCGCGAACGATGGGTTGGGCCGAGGGTCAAATCGCCATCCTCGCGAAAAGGAAGCGCCTGGCTCTTGCCGTAGACCTCCGAAGAGGAGGCCAGCAGAACCTTGCAGCCGTGCTCGGCAGCGGCCTCAAGCACGCATTCCGTAGCTCCCAGGTTGGTCCGAATCGTGTGCACCGGATGCTCGACCACGAGCCGCACACCAACAGCGGCCGCCAAGTGCACGACG
>JAJDES010000469.1 GCA_029259675.1 Planctomycetota bacterium | reverse complement strand
AGCGCTGATCGCGAGCAAGACGCGCAGGTGGGGCTCGCGTTGCTTGAAACGGAAGTAGCCTTCGGCATCCGAAGTGGATTTCGCTAGGCACTCGGTCAACTCATCGCGTGGTACCTGCGCGTCGAAGAGCAAAATTTGAGCGCCTTCGAGCGGCGTCGCTTCGGCTCCCAATACGCGCCCGTAAATGGCTTCGGGATCAAAGCCGCGTTCGACAAGAAGGGTGGCACTTGCAACGGGCTCCAATTCGGCTGTGGTGCTGACCTGTACGGATTCGCGTTCCAAAACGGAAGCAGCGGGCAGTCCGAGTTCGGCCGCTTGGGTCTCGTCGGGAGTCGCAGCTGGATTGGGTCCGAGAACAGCGGCGCTTCCAAGGTTGGTTGTACCCGAGTCGCCGGAAACGAACCAAAGCAAGCCTGCAAGGCCCACCACAAGCAGTAGGCCGAGGAGCAAGAGAGGTGTTTTGGATTTCATAGGATTTGCCCGAAGGATCGAAACCGAAGGCTCCCATTGAATCGCCCCGGGCGCAACCACCCAAACGAAAGGGTGCCTTGCGCGCCTTTCAGGGGCTGGACCGAGTTCGCTGCCCCCGAAATGCAAGCTCCCGCACCGACCCTGCTGCGCTGGATCCGTACGGGAGCATTGGGACTTGTGGTTCGGCCGGCTGATTGGAGCCCGAACCCGAGCGCGGGCTTGACTAACGTCGCTTGCACTCGAGCGAAACGATGAGGTCGACCTGATCTCCGAGCATGGCCGAGGGCATCAGCTTGCCGATGCCAAAGTCCTGACGGGTGATGCTGATGTGCGCTTCGTAACCGCGGCGAAAACCGCCCCAGGGATCACTGCCTTCGCCTGTGCTGTTGGCCGTGAAAAGGATTTCCTTGGAAACTCCGCGGGCGGTGAGCATGCCGCTCACTTGCAAGTTGCCGTCCTCGTCGGCCTTGACCGTTTTGCTTTCAAAGCTGAATTCGGCGTGGTTTTCAGCGTCGAACAATTCCTCGCTCAATAGGTGCGCGTCGCGATCTTCATCGCGCGAATCGATGCTGGCCACGGGAATGCTGAGCTTTAGAGAAGTGGCCTTGTGATCCTTAGCATTCCAATGCAGCTCGCCGTGGATCTCATTGAACATGCCGTAGAAGTTGGCCACGTTCAGGTGCTTGACCTTGAAGATCGCCGAAGAGTGACCGCTGTCAATCTCAAAGACTTCCGCTTCTTCCAGCGAAGCGCCGGTCCGGGGCGCGACGGGTCCGGAACTCATGCTCAAGGCGCCCACGGCGGCGAGGGCGGAGGCAAGGATGATTTTTTGATTCAACATGACTGGCGGTGAAGGTTCGATGACTCGGGAATGTAGGGAGTGGACCGCGCGGGAGTCGGCCCGGTCCGAATGGGCATGGGAAGGTTAACGAAGGCGAGCGCCCGCGCATCCCATGTGAAGCGCATTTTGGACCTGCTACGAGCGGTTTGTTCCATGGTGACTACCGCTTGGGCCGCTCTGAACAAAGCTCTTGAATGGTTCTGGTTCAGCTCGACAAAACCGCCGCGGCACGTGAAAGAAAGCTCATCTCGTCAGTGCACAGCAAGGCCCTGAGGTCGCCGGCAGTTGGGAGTTAGGAACCCGAGGCGGCAGACGCTTGAGCTCTGCGCAGCCAGATGCGCAGTTGAGCTTCGGTGGGCCCATCCCGTCGCAGGCTCTCAGGAGTCGCACGACTTCCGTGCTGCAGCAGTTGCTCGAGTTGGGCGCCGGCTAACTCTTCAATGCTGTTTATACCTAGGGCCTGTAGCCAGTTTGTTCCGCGCGCGCCCATACCGGCCAATAGTGATAGCTTGGCTCGAGCTTCCAGTGCCTTGAGTGCCGGAGACATTTTGTGGGCGCCGGGGCTCTCAACGCGCTGGACTTCCAGTTGGGTTAACCAGTGGGAGGCTTTCAGCTGAGCGTCGAGATCATGTTCAGCCAGGAGGGCCGAGTCCGTTGTCAGCTCAGCCAGGCGCGGGACGGTGCTGCGCACGATGTAGCGATCGACCAAGGGAATGGACGCCATGCTGAACAGCATGGCCGTACCGAGCGCCCAGTTTGCCGAGTGAGGGGGCGGGCCCTTGGGAGTCGCGGCGGCAACCGCTTCGGATTCATATTCCGGTAGCCATCCCTTGGCCACTAGGAAGCGTGCAAAAATGACGCACTCCAGAGCGAAGGGTGGGAAGCCCAAGAAACCCAGCACGGGCATTTCGAACAACTTAAGTTCGTCGAAAAAGGGAACGGTGTAGATCCATTTGGCTTGGGACCAAAAGTTCCAAAATTCCCACAATAGACCGCAAACAAAACCGGCTGCGAGCACGCGCAGGAGATGACTCCACTCACCGCGCTCCAAGTCCCTGAGGAAACAAGGCTTTCCGGTTCGGTACAACCAGGGCTCGATCAAAAGTGCCGTGCAGCCCCAAACCAAAGGAAAGGTTGTGCGCGGCCACAATAGGGGCAATAGGGCAAACGCAAGACCGAGTGCCGTGCACATGCGCAGTGCGCGCGCGTGGAGAGCGAACTTGGGGCCCGTGCGCGAACGGCGGCCAAAGCGCGTGGTGCGCAGGAGGTCCGCGGTTTCGATGATGCCGGGAAAGACGGTCGCAAAAGACAGGGCAATGCCCGCGAAGCGTACCCATTGTGAGCTGGGCAGCATCACGTAGTACCAATTCTCCAAGCGCAGGTTGAAGAGTTCGAACAATAGCCAAAACGCGCAACCGAAGAGGGCCAGCAAGGCGAAACTCTTGGTTCGGTTCAGGAGCAGCGATGTCCCGCTGCGCAAATAGACCAAGCCGTCCGCGGCCAAAATGTAGGACCACCAGGCGAAGTCGAAGAACCAGGTCGGGAAGGGCTCCATGTCCAGGTAGAGCCCGATTTCTGAAAGCGCTAGGCCTAAGCAACCAACGGACAAGAGCACCCAAGCGCCTGCGCGCTTGGGTGCTCTTAGGGAATGCGTTGCGGCTGTGCTTTGCATGGAGGGGGCTTGCTCTAGTTCGGCGAACGTGGCTGTCCAACTCGAATCAGACCCGCTCCAAAGTTCCCAAACCTAGAGCGCCAGTTGCCAGCCTAGGGTGAGCAGCACATCGGTTTCCAATTGGGGGCCGTCCAGATCCTGCGCCAGGGGCCAGCCGATCTCCAGGGCTAAACGATGCCCCTTGAGTGAGCCTGCGCGCGCCGTCCAATTTAGGCCGAAGAGGATGTCGAGGCGATCACCGGAACGCAGTTTGGGATCCACTGTGGGCACGATCATGCCCGCCAGTTGCCCGGCCAAGTCCGGATCGGCTCCGTGGATGTCATTCCAGTGGGAATAGGCCAAGCGCGTTGACAGGGACAACGATTCTGCAGCTTCTACGGCAATCCAAGTCGTCGCATCCTGCCTGTTGCCCAGGCGGTAGTCATTGCTGTTTTCTCCCGTGCGCAAGGTGGCGATGGCCTGGGCTCCCCAGGACCAGCCCGCTTCCTTGCCGAGTACCGTGATGCCGGGCATGAGATCGTAGGTGCCGGAACCCAATTGCATGGGATAGGGCAGCTGCGTGTCCATCCCCATACTGAGGGGCGTTTGGTCCTCTGCATTGATGCTGCCGGTCGGTAGGGAGACATTGAAGTTCAAGTGAGCGCGAGTGTGATCGTCTTGCCAGAGACTGCGCAGCCCGCCGATCCTGATGTCGCCCAGACCGCGCGAGCGGGTTGAGAATTCGAGACCCGCGCGGTTGCGGTGATCCATTTCATTCTCGAGCCAAGGCACCATGGCCATGAGCGTCCAATCATCGCTCGGTGCGTACATCGCACCCAACATGTGCATTTGCATGGTCATGTTGAGCGGAGTCACCAAGAACCCAAATCCCGTAAGCGAAGTGATATTGCCCGAGTCGAGGTCGCGATGACCGTCTTGGCTACCGTCCATGGTCATGCTCATGTATCGATAGGAGAGCATCCATTCGCCCTTGGCGTGGACGTGGTCGCCCATGACGCCGATGGGTGCGTGGGCATCCGGGCGTGCGCCGACCCAGCCGCCGGCGTCGTCGTGCAGCAGATTGGAAATGGACAGGGAGAGCGGCGAGCCCAACCCGGGTAGATCGCTGGCGTCGCTGCTAATGGGTTCATTGGCAGCGAGGGAAGTTGTGGAACCGATTAAGCAAGCGGCCAATAGGGCGCTTGTGGATAAGGAAGAGCGCAGGGCTTTGTGGGCTGCGCGATTGTCAGTGAACATGATGAAACATTGCGTGAGGTTGGAGTCCGATGGTGCCGAACGGCCCTGGAATCTCCGGCGGTGGCGCCCAATGGAATGCGACCGGCTCAATGAGATGAGCTCGGTAACAACACATCAGCGCCCATGGAAAACGGCGCGCGGCCATGGCGAAGCCGGCGCAATGGATGCACTGCTGCATCCATACATCCATGCCTCGCAAACGCGACTCAAGGTGCGCTTGCGGGTGCGGAAAGCTGGTTCTCTAGTGGCACTCGCAGGGAGTGCAGTCAGATTGCTTCCACGCGGGGGGGCGGGTGAGCGACATCACGCGCTTCATTCGGCATCCGAGCATGGGGCCGCTCGAGTGCGGCTCCCTTAAGTCTTGGCGCCGCCATGGGCGCAGGGTGCTCTATGGACCGGGCGGCAATGCGCACGAGTCTTGCCGTCGCGTGCTTGCCGCAACCGCAACCGGCGCTCCACTGGGGCAATCCATCCTGGTCGCGCTCGGGCTCAATCGCGCAGCCCATGGAGCATGTCCCTCCCGGGCTGCAGCCGCTTTCGGCGTCCGCGGCGCAACAACAACTCGACTCGCTATTGCCATCCGTACCGCAACCCGATCCCGATCCAAGTGACCACGGTCCGGCCGTGACAAAAGTCACGGCCAGGACAGTGAGCAGCAATAGCAGTCGGCGAGGCACGGTGGTTTTCTAGGAAAGTGAAACGGAAGTGTGTTGTGCGATGGGATCCAGGCCCACCGCACAGCAACCAAAACCTGTCAGCCGAGCAAATCGGAGACCATGTCGCGCTCGCCCGTCAGCTCGGCGGCCGTGGCCGCAATGCGTTCGGTCAAGAAGGGAGTCAATTCCAATCCCTGGACGATTTTCCAGCCGCCCTTGCCGTCGGAAACAACGGGGAAGGAGGAAATCAGTCCCTCGGGAACGCCATAGGAACCGTCGCTCTTGACGCAGACGGAATTCCAAGCGCCTTTGGGCGTTGCGACGGAAAGATCACGCACATGATCGATGAGGGCATTTGCAGCCGAAGCAGCACTGGAAAGCCCGCGCGCTTTGATGATCGCAGCGCCGCGCTTTTGGACGGTTGTGAAGAAATCGCCCTGCAACCATTTCTCGTCGCCAATGACCTCAAGCGCCGACTTGCCACCGATTTTGGTGTTTACAAAGTCGGGCACCTGGGTGGCCGAGTGGTTGCCCCAAATCAACGCGTTGCTGACTTTTGTCGTGTGCACGCCGGCCTTGGTGGCCAATTGCGCCGCCGCGCGATTTTGATCCAAGCGCGTCATGGCGGTGAAGCGTTCGTCGGGCACGTCCGGCGCCGAGTGCATGGCAATCAAGCAGTTGGTGTTGCAAGGATTGCCAACGACGGCAACGCGTACATCGCCGGCGGCGTGGTCATTAATGGCGCGACCTTGACCGGTGAAGATGGGGCCGTTCTCGCGAATCAAATCGCCGCGCTCCATGCCCGGGCCGCGTGGCTTGCTGCCGACCAAGAGCGCCCAATTGACGTCCTTGAAACCGACATTGGCGTCGCTGGTGAGCACCATGTCCTGCAACAGCGGAAAGGCGCAGTCCTCAAGTTCCATGGCCACCCCAGCTAGGGCTTGCATGGGCTTTTCGGCCGGGATTTCAATCATGTTCAGGCTGACCGGTTGGTCGGGGCCGAACATGTGTCCGCTGGCGATACGAAACAAAAGCGCGTAACCGATTTGTCCGGCTGCGCCGGTGACTGCTACGCGAATGGGTGCCTTGCTCATCGGGAGAATTCCGAAGGATTGGGTCGAGGTGGACTCGATGGGAACCGTGCGGGCCAGTTCGAGTGGGAAATGATGGGGCGCCCGCGCGCCCGGCTGCACCTAGTTTGACGGCGACCGCCCAGGAGGGAAGGGAGGAAGGTGAAAGCTCGCGGCTTTTCCTTCCGATTCCGGCCACGGGGGTCGATGGGATTGCGACTGGCCGGTCCATCGCAGCGGGTGCCGGACTCGGATCTGGTTTTGTGGTGAGAATCGGGCGCACTCCGGGACCGGCCGCTGGAGCAAGCCACAGCACAATGGTCAGGCTGATTGCGGGCCCTGGGCTCGCAGGAAGTCCTTTTTGAGCCTCTTGCGGCCACAGCCGTCCCGCGCTCGCGCACAAATCTCGATTCCAGGGCTCAGGCTTCGGGCGAGCTGACCGAGAACGGAAAGGTGGCGACCCGATGAATTTGGGACACGGGGGCTTCCGGCGGCAGGTTTCCCGGGGAGTGAACCCGGGAGTGATCCAGGCGGCTTCGGCCCGAACCGGATGGCCCCCAAGCCCCCCAGAACGGGGTTTGGTGGGGTGGCTGGTTGTCTTGGCGTGAGACTGAGAGGAACTCTTATGGGTAGAATAGTTGGAGAGTCCAGTGGAGCAGCCTATGACAGCCATGCCGGGGGATCCGAATTCGGAACCCCTCAGTCCGACGGCCGTGGCGCGCTCTCACCGGCAGCCGCTGCGGGTCCCGCCGGCCTGGCGGGCATGTTCAACTCGATTCGATTCCGCAACCCGGAGCCTCACCCACGCGCAATGAACCAAGTCGTGCGCGAATCCCTCGATGAACCTCGGCTTTCCAACTTGCTGCGCGAGTTGGGAGAGGAAGCGCGTGCCATGCGTTTTTCGGTGGCGCCCAATCCCTGTGTGGGCGCGGCGGTCCTGAACGCTTCGGGCCAAGTGCTGGCGCGGGGCTTTCACGATCAATGGGGTGGGCCCCACGCGGAAATCAATGCGCTGGAAGCCGCGCGCGCAGCCGGCACCAACGCGGCGGACTGGGACACGTTGGTGGTGACCCTGGAACCCTGCTCAAGCGCAGGCAAGACGGGGCCGTGCACGGAAGCCATTCTCAAAGCCGGATTGCGACGCGTCGTCGTGGGAGCCTTGGATCCCGACCCACGGCATTTGGGTCAGGGCTTGAACACCCTCAGTGAGCAAGGCGTGGAAGTTGAATTGCTCGAGTTCGCCTCTCCACTGGAAGTGGTGTCGCCCCATTTTCTGGCCTGGACCGATAGCGATCGCCAGCGCCGCCCGCGGCCCTGGACGATTGCGAAATGGGCTCAAACCCGTTCCGGACAATTGCAACCGCCGGAGGACGTGGGCGACGGTCGCTGGATTTCGTCTCCCGAATCCCAGCGGGAAGTTCAAGTCCTGCGCTCGCAAGTGGACGCGATAGTGACGGGCGTCGGAACCGTACTGGCCGATGATCCGCGCCTGACTATTCGCTCCCCCGGTGATTTGAATTCAGCTCCCGTGCGGGTCGTGTTGGATACGTATCTGCGCACGCCTCCCGACGCGCGCATTTTGGAGCGACCCGAGGGTGACGAGGAAGCGGGTGGCGAAACCTGGATCCTTTGTCGCGCCGGTGCGTCTTCCCAAAGGCACACGGCCCTGCTCGAAGCGGGCGCCAAGGTCATTACGGTTCGGCTCGATTTCGAAAATGAGGATGGCGGTCTGTCCCTGCGCGCGGTGCAAGAACTGTTGTGGGAGCGCGGATTGCGGCGAATCCTGGTGGAGGCGGGCGCTACTTTGCAGTCGGCCTACATGCAGTCTCAAATGGTGGATCAGTTGCGCGTCTATGTGGGCGCGGTCAACGGCGGTCGGGGGCAAAGCTTGGACGCTTTCCTGGATCCCATGCAATTGGCGCAACGATTGGATCGAGAGTTGGGTGGCGACAGCATCATTGAAGCGTTCACACGCGATGAGTTGCGGCGCTTCGGCGGCAGAATGTCTCGCTAAGTAACCTAGCTTGAATCCCAGGGACTTAAGAATTCACTCCGATCCACGGGAGCCCAAGTCCGAAGAGATCCATGGCCATGATTGAGGGCACCCCACTGAAAGCGTTCGGACGGCGCGCAAAGGGCTCCGGCGCCCCATGGCGCGCGGCACTTTGGTGTGTGGCGGTCGCCCTGGCGAGTTTGCTCAGCTCCTGCGCGGGTTTGCGTCCCAAAGTTCCGCGAAGCCTGAATCCGGCGGCATCCAATGCTTTTCAATTGGCACGCGCGAGCGAGCGCGGCGGCGATCGCGAAGTTGCTCGCACAGAAGCCCTGCGGGCCTTGGAATTGGAGCCGAATTGGGTCGCTCCCAGGCGATTCCTAGACGACCTCGCACGCGAAGGTCGTTGGTCCCAGGAGCGCTTGGCCGAATACGCAGAACGCATCGCGCGCAATCCCGATGATGCGGGCGCCTGGTACCTGGCCGGCCGCTTGTTGGGACCGCCGCATTCCGTGGAGTTTTTTGAGCGAGCGGCCGAGGCCGACCCCAATTTGGCCTGGGCCCAGCATGGCCTGGCCTGGACCGGTGCGGTGCGCTCACTTGATGTGGCGTTGCAAAAGGAAAAGGTCGCCCTGGAGTTGGGGCGCGACGGTTGGGAGCGCAGCTACTTCAAGCGCGCCCTGGCTGCACTGTTGGTTGGAGCCGGTGAAGTGGAACGCGCGGCGCAACTGCTCGAAAGTAGTTTGACGTTGGAGGAAGTGGACGAAGAGGAACGCACGGTGCTCGCCGTGCAGTTGGCCCAACTGGAAATAGCCCGGGGTTTCGGGCCGCGCGTGCGCACGGGCGAAGAGCGAGCCATCGACTGCATCACCAAAGGCCAAACAACGCCACAGGAAACGCGTGCGCTCATCTCGGCCCTGTTGGATATCGAAGGGGCGACCGAGCGCCGCTTGCGCGAGTTGATCAGTGCCCTGGGCAAGGTCGATTCCAAAGATCGATTCGAATGGATGGCGAAGCTGTACGCGCTTGAGGCTCCCGGTGAATTGGCGCTTGAAATGATTCGCGCCAGTGGCGGCGCGGAGCGCTTGGCCCTGGAACCTCGCTTGCGCGCGGCGCGCTTCGCGGCCGGACAGAGGGCGGAGATCCTGGCCGACTGGTTGCAACAATTGCCGCGCGAGGCGCTTGGTCCCGAGGGGCTGCCGCGCGATATGACGCTGCGCAATTTGGTTTTGGTCGCGCGTTCGGCCGAAGGCGGCGGAGTCGAACAGAATTTCAAGCTCGGCGATGTCCTGATGCAGGCGGGTTGGTTCCAGGAAGCGCGGGGCTTGGCGCAGAGTTTGGCTACCGTTGACTTAGACCGCGCGCTTGAACTCGACCGGCGCGCCTCCGCGGGTCGCAACCTGGTCGATCGCGTGGTTGAGTTGGTGCGTCGCCTGGATGCGAGCCTCGCGAGCAACGGACCAAACTCGCCGGACCTCGAAGAGTTGTTGGCGGAAATGCAGCCGGCCTTCGATGCCTATCGAGCCGCTGTTGGAAGCGTGGGGGAAACACCCGCCAAACTGACGGATTCGCCACGATTGCGCTACGGACCCTTCGCATCGATCGTGCACCCGGGCCCGCGATACTCCGCTAGCGATCAGGCATTGGGATTGGGGCAAGCGGGCAAGTTGGTGGAGGGCTTTGCCGCCGAATGGGCGCGCTTGGGTCGCTTTGCAGTATTCGGTGAGGCGCCAGGGGTTTCCGGTCCCGATGGAACGGTCCTGCGCCGCTTGTTCCTGAAGCGCGCCAGTGGAACGCATCTGGGGATCGAGTGGTCGGGCACCGTTGCTTGGTGCGAAGGGGCCGATCTCGAAAGTCGTCCGGGCCGCCGCGGTGCGCGCATTGGTGGAGCTGCTTTGCACGAGGGCTATTGGATTGATGTCGAGACCTTGCGTGGGGAAGTGCGCGGTTGGCGCCGATTGCTCGTAGGGGAATTGGGCAGCGGCTCCGGCTTGGAGCGGGCTTTGAATTCCAAACCCTTGGCCTTGGAGCACGCGGAAGTCTTGTCTCTTGCAAAGAGCGATCGGTCCGCATTGATTCCACTCATGGGGGAGTCCGATCGTTTGCGACTGGCGATTTTGAAGCAGCGCAAGGAGAGCGGCCTCGAGGGGGACTTGGTTTCACTGGACGAGCTATTGGAGGCCACGGCCATTCACGAAGAGGGGCACTTGTGCGAGCGCACGCGCTTCCTGCCGCTGCGCCGAAACCTGTGGCGGCTGCTGCGATTCTTCGCCGCCTGCGGTTTTTCGCCGGCGCGCGTCGAGGAACAACTCGAGTACCGGGCGCAATTGGTGGCCCTTTGCGCCACGCGGGATCCGCGCATCCCCTTGGCCGACGTGCTATCTGCCGCGGAGGGCGGGCCGGTGGGAATCACGCCCCACGCCGGAGCCTATGTGCGGCTACTGAAAGACTTCTTGATTCAAATGGAGCGCGTGTTGTCGGGCGCTGATGCGCGGGCCGGCGATGGCGTTTTGAAAGACATCGATCGCAACGCCTTTCTCGCCCATCAAATCCATCGCTTGGATCCGGAGGAAGTGCGCGCCATCGCGTTGGAGTTGGCGCGTTCCGAATTCGGCGACGGCGTTTTCGCCACCCGCTGAGTTGAGCAGCAGCTCGCCGTCGCGAACGGGCAATTCATCGAAGGTCCGCCCCCGAATGCAAAGCGCGTCTTCAGGTATTTACACTGTGCATTAAGTGCAAAGCGTTGCGGGCACACCTAAGGAGAGCCATGCAATGCTCACGACCGGTCCGGAAACGTGCAGGCCAGCGGTCTCGAGTTCGCCGTGCCTTGCGTCCTTCCCGATTCTTGCATTCCTGCTCAACTAGACAATCGTGCTTATTTAGACAGGCTTAGCCGTGTTGACTCGATGGTGACGGTTCAGCCGGCCCGCTTCGGTTCACAGGGCGCTCGAACACCCACCTGGGAGAAATACCAAGTCGGTGGCTAGACCAAACTGGCGCAGCACTCGTCGAGCACGGCCAAAAGATTGGTCAGTTCCGCTTCGGTGTGATCACCCATATGACCAATGCGGAACGTGCTGGCCTTGTGCGGACCGTATCCGCCGCCGATTTCTTCTCCGGCGGCGAGGGCTGAGGCGACCAAGCGCTTGGGATCGATAGCACCCGACTTCAAGCAAGCGACCGTGGGTGAGATGGCTTGGGAATTGGGAAACGGTTCGAAGCCGCGCTTTTTGGCCCATTGGGTGACCGTGGCACTCATGCGTGCGTGCACGTCGTAGCGCGCTTGCCAATTGTCTGCTGCGTTGTCGCGGCGTTGATCGGCCGGCAAATTGACGCCCGCTGAAATATCTTCGAGCTGCCTGGCCAAGGCGCGGTAGTGGGGAATGGTCGGCGTGGTCGGCGTCTTGCGCTCGCGATGGCCGTCGAGCATGCGAATCGGATCGAGGTACCAGGACTTGCGTTGCGCCTGGCGCACGCGATCGACGTAGGCTTCCGAACAGGCGAAAACCGACGCGCCGGGCGGCAGGGCCAAAGCTTTGTTGACTCCCGCCAAGGCGAAGTCGATGCAGCTCTCCTCGAGCTTGATTGGTGCTCCCGCCACGAGACTGACGACGTCCACCAGCAGCATGGTGTCCGGGAAGGCTTGCAGCACATTGACGATCGGCTGCGGATCGGTGTAGGTGCCGTTGGAGGTTTCGTTGAGGATCAGAGTGATGGCGTCGAAGGGGCCCTCATGGTCGAGCACATCGGCCAAGAACATGTCGTTCACCACTTGGCCCTCGTCCACGGGCAACTCATAGACATCCTTGCCCAATGTCTTGGCGATGTTGCACCAGCGCTTCGCAAAGGAACCGCCGACCAAACACAGAATGCGTTCGCCGACTCCTAAGAGAGCAGCCTCCATGAGAGCGGTGGCGCTACTGGTGGAGACGCCGACGCCGGATTCGCTACTTTCCAAGCCAAAGGCGAGGCGCAGATGGGGATCGATCCGTTCGAGGATCTCATCCATGGCGGCGCTGCGGTGTCCGATCGGCGGAATGGCGAATTCGGCCAGGATCTCGGGACGCACATGGGTGGGGCCGGGGAGCCAAAGCATGGGAGCAGTCAGGGGCTGGGGGTGGTGAGGGTACGGGCAGCTTCGACCAGCATGGCGTGGGTCCCGTGACTGGCAAGCTTCTCGACTTCTTGGGCGTTGCACAAGAGGGGCAACAATGCAGCCATGTCGGCGCTGGTGCAGCGGCAGGTCGCGGCGTCCAAAACCTTGGGCCGCGCCACGGCTCCGCCGTAGGCAATAAAGCGTTGAACGTGGGAAGCCGCTTCCAAATCGGTGGCGCCGTCGCCGATCAAAGCGATCGCTGCGCCGGGATTGCGCGAACGCAATTGATCGATCACAAGCGGTTTGCCCCCGGAGCGGGCCAGGGGGGAATCCTGATCAAAGCCCGTGTAGCGGCCGCTCGCGTCGAAGAAGAGTTCGACGGCAAAAATCCAATCGGGGGCGACGCCGAGACCCTCGGCGAAGGGGCGTACGGCCGGCATGACGCCGCCCGAGACCACAGCCACGCGCTTGCCGAGCGATTGCAGCGCGGCGATCAGGGCCTGGGCATTGGGCAGCATGCACTCGCGATAGCGAGCGGCAACACGCGCCAATTCAGAGGGCTCGGGCGAAACCAAAGCCAAGCGGGCGCCGTAGGCCTCCTCCAGCGGCAACTCACCGTCCATGGCGGCCGTCGTCAGCCGCTCGAGCTCGCGCAGGTCCTGGGGTTTCAGGTCGCGAGCCAACTCTTCAATGCCTTCGATGCGCGAAAGGGTGGAATCGCAATCGAAGACGATTGTGTCGTAGGGCGGGGGCAGGTCGGCGGGGGACACGGGCCTAGAGTTTGACGAAGTGGAGCTTCTCCACAGCGCCCAGTTCCTTCAGGCGTTCGAGTATCTCGGCGCTGGGCTCCTGATCCAAGCTAAGGAAACCGGTGGCGAGAGGTTCTTCGCCGGCTTCAACGGTGCCCTCTTGCTTGGGGGGCGGCGCCAATTCCAAGCGCCGAATATTGATGCCGTGCTTGCCGAGCAAGGTTCCCAATTCCCCCAGCACTCCGGGCTGATCCCTGTGTGCGGTGATCAAGAGGTTGCCGCGCGCCGGCAGGTCCATGTGGGCCTGATCGATGCGCACGAAGTGGGGGTCGCGACCAAACACCGCGCCCTTGATGCGACGGGATTCGCCGTCCGCGCGGGGCGTGGCGCGCACATCGAGTTGGCCGGCTGTGAAGGTCGGCTCGGCTTCGGTGGATTCGAGGATGCGCAGGCCGGCTTCGCGCGCCTTGAGCGGAGCGTTGACGAAGTTGACGTCGGATGCGCCCGAGCCCTTGCGCAGGCAACCGACCATGAGCGCCAGTTTGAGGTGTTCCATGGCGCCGATCACCGCTTCGCCACCCACGACCAGTTCAAGTTTGCGAATCGGACCGTCGACCGTCTGTGAAAGGAACAAACCGATCTTTTCGGCCAAAAGTAAATAGGGCGCGAGCTCGCGCACCTGGGCGGCCGGAAGGGTCGGCGCGTTAACGGCATTGCGCGCAACACCCAGATTCAGAAAGTCAGAAATTTGGTCGGCGATGTCGTGGGCCACGCGCACTTGCGCTTCCTTCGACGAAGCTCCCAGGTGGGGAGTGACGATCACATCGCTGCGTTTCAGGAGCGGATGATCGGCGCTGGGCGGCTCGTTCTCAAGTACGTCGAAAGCCGCGCCGGCCAGGTGTCCGTCGTCGAGGGCATCGATCACGGCTTCCTCGTCAACGATGCCGCCGCGTGCGGCGTTGATCAAAAAGGCGCCCTTGCGCATGCGCGCCACTTCCTTGAAGGAAATCAAGTGGCGCGTGGACTCCAGTAGGGGGACGTGCAAGCTGATGAAGTCCGAGTTTTCGAGCAATTCTTCAAAACCCACAAGCTGCACACCGGCAACGGGTGAGCTTCCACCGGATTTCAATCCCGACAAATAGGGGTCGAAAGCAATCACGTTCATCTTCAGGCCCAGACCGCGCTCTGCAACGACGCGCCCGATGCGCCCGAGTCCGATCACGCCCAGGGACTGGCCCGTAATCTCCGTTCCGACCAAACCCTTTTTGGACCAAGTGCCGTCCAGTACGCGGCGGGCGCCCTGGGGCAAGCGCCTGGCCAGGGAAAGGAGCAGGGCGATGGCCAACTCGCCGGTGGTGGTCGAATTGCCGGTGGGCGTGTTCATGACAACCACGCCGTTGCGCGTTGCCGCGTCGCAATCGACATTGTCGACACCCACGCCGGCGCGACCGATCACGCGCAACTTGGGTGCTGCCTCGATGACGGGTTTGGTAATGCGCGTTGCGGAGCGGACGATCAAGGCTTCGAAGTCGGCCGCAGCCGCACACAGTGCCGCTTCATCCAGGCCCGTGCGCACGATGACCTCCAAGCCCTGGGCGGCCATGCGTTCGAGCGCCACGGGTGCGAGATCGTCACAAACCAAAACGCGCGGTTTGTCGACGGTGGGGGACGCTTGAGAATCGCCTTTGGGCATGGTTTGACTGGTCACGAATCAAGTCCTTTGCAGTGCGGTTCGAACGAGCAGTTCGACATCTTTGTGATCGACTTCCAGGGCCGCGCGCTCAACATTTTTGCGGGCTTCCTTTTCGGGAAAGCCGATGGACACCAGGGCCGAAATGGCATCCTCAAGGTTCTCGCGGCCCGCGCTGGGCGGCGGGTGCAAGACGCCGCCCGCTACCGCGCCCGAGTTTTCCAACGCCAGTTGTTTTTTGGCGAGTTCTCCCAAATCCAGCAGGATCTGTTGCGCGGTTTTGCGACCGACGCCCTTGATGCGCACTAGATCGGCAATGCGCTCCTCGGCGATCGCTTCCAGCAATTCCAGTCGCGCGAAGCCCGAAAGGACTCCGAGCGCCATGGTGGGTCCGACGCCGCGCACGCGCAGCAACATGCGGAACAATTCACGCGAGGCTCGATCGGGAAAGCCGAAGAGTTCTTGGCAGTCTTCGCGCACGTTGAGATGCGTGAAGATGCGAACGAGCGGGCTAGTTCGCAGCTCCTCTCCCGTGCGAAAGGCGCCCGTTGAAGGGGGCGCTTCGCCGCCGTCATGCGCTGCGCGCAAAGGTCCGAAGGTCACGCCCAGCGGAACCGCCAAGTCGTAACCCACTCCGGACACATCGATCACCAGCCGCGATGCCGAGCGGCTGGCGATGCGGCCCTCCAGGTACTCGTACACCCGGAATCTCCGTTACTCAGTCGCCGCGCAGCTTGAGACCCATCTCGGTCAGCTGCGCTCTGAGTTCTTGGAGGGAGGTCACGCCGAAGTTCGGCATGCCCAGCAATTCGTCGGCCGAGTGCTTGATCACATCGCCGATGGTCAAGCAGCCCAGGGCTTCGACGGTGCGGCGAGCGCGAATCGACAGTCGCAACTCGGAAATAGCCTTGTTGTAAACGTCGGCGTTCTCGCCGGTGTAAACGTGGCTGGCGTTGAGCTCGACACTGGCCACCGCTTCTTCGCGCGGCATGCCCAGGCGCAGGCCCTTGCTGTGCAGGATTTCCTTTATTTCGGCCAGGGAGGTCTCTCCGAAATTCTTGTACGAAAGCAGCTCCTGCTCCGTGCGCCCGACCAAATCGCCCAAGGTGTTGATGTCCATCTTGTTCAGGCAATTGCGAGCGCGCACCGAAAGCTCGAAGTCGGTGATCGGGATGCGCAGGATTTGGTTGAGGCGATCTTCTTTGCGCTCCAAATCCTCGTCGTAGTACATGTCCAGGGACGAGCGAGCGTCTTCGAGATAAAGTCGCGCGCGCTTGTCCTCGGGGAAGAACTTGGAAACCGTTGCGAAGCATGCGGCCGCATCCTGGTGCCTGCCGTTGTCTTCGTAGAGCACGCCGAGGTTCATCAACACCTTGGCGTCGATCGGTCCCTCCTGGACGAGTTGCTCGTAAAACTGCGTTGCCAAGTAATCGAGACCCGAGCGCTCGGCCAGGTAAGCGCCGCGGAACAGGTTCTCGCGCAGCGTCGGATCGAGTGTGCGCGCCGTGTTGTAATCATCCAGCGCGTGCTCAAAGTCGCGGTGCAACTCATTGAGGCGGCCGCGCATGTAATGTCCTTCGGCTGTGGAGTGGAAATCGTCGCTCGATGCGTCGAGCGCCTTCTCAAGGTCTTCCGCGGCGCTTTCGGAAGCGCCAGCGAGGTCGATTTCCAATTGCGCTTCGATCATGCCCGCACGCGGCGGAGCCATGTCGGGATACTCCTGACTCAAGCGCGAAAAGATGCCGGCAGCTTCCTTGTACTTGCTGGTCAACATCAAGGACTTGGCCAAGGTGAAGGCCGCAACCGTGTCGTCTTGGTGCTGCGTGAGGATCTCGCCAGCCTGATCGTATTGGCCGAGAATCCAATGTCCCAAACCGCGCCTGCGTTGCTCTTCGGAGCTTGAGCCGAGGGCCTCCAGTTCGCGATTGAAGAGACCGAGGTTGGTCTTGGAAGCGAAGACTTCGCTGCGCGCTTCGCGCAGGGCGCGGAAGCTGGGGATCTCCGCGTTGGCGATTTTGAACTCGAAGTCGGGTTCCGGCTCGGGCTCCGGCTCAGGTTCCGGGGTGGGCTCGACTTCCGTCAAGTTCGAATCGACTTCTCCGTTGGACTCCCCACTGCTCTGCCAATCGTCAGACCCTTCGTCAGGCCCGTCGTCAGAACTATGCAGGCCATCATCCGCTTGGTCGGAGTCGGACGAGTAGGAGTCGAGTACTTGAGTCGGAGCGACTTCGGGCTCCGGCTCCTTGTTCGTCGGGGGATCACCTTGCGCGGGAGCGGCCTCCTCGTTGGAGGAACTGCTCGAAGTGCTTTCGCCCTGGCTGGGTTGTTCCTTCGGGGCCGCGTTGGTTGCGGAATCGGCCGCGGCCGCGAGTTCCGCTTCGGCGCCATTCGGTTGAGTTTGATCGGCTTGCATTTCGTTCCCCTCGGGAACTTCCGAGTGTGTCGAGTTGTCCATTGCGCAGTGCGGTACAGAGGCATTCACAGTCTTCAATGGGCAGCGCGCCGTTTCCATTCCAAGTCGCCCCATGGAAACTGCGGGGCGAGGTCGGAGTCGGACTGGGCCCGGTCAAAAGTAGTGATGCTGCAAAGATCACCGGCAAGACTCGTCAAGCGTTCAGGATTCTTGAATCGCGAGGGCGGCTGCACGGAAAGCCGAGACCATGGTCGCGGCGCGGCTTGAAACTGCGCTGCGGTTGGGGGCTTGGCTCCTATGTGATCGTTGTGGCGGACTTTGTTACGGGCTTTTAGTGGGGCACCCCGAAGGGGGTTTTGCTGCCGTGTGAACTAGACGTGAGCTATGTGCGTGATCGGTTTAGTGTGGCGTTCTGCAATCGTCGGTTCGAACAGGCTTCGGTTCCCATGAGCAGCACAGCCCCAGCTCACCCCTGCGATTTGCAAAGGCCGTTGAACGGCGCGGGCTACTTCCTTGAAAATCGATAGCGGGAAAAGGCCAAAAACCCAGACCCCTAATCCCTGGTCGAAAATCGTCTCTCGGCGGATTGGCGAGGAAAGATAATAGGTAGGGTCCCATGGGGGGTCAAACGCAGGGGCTTCCCGGGGCCCAGAGTTGATTCGAATCGCGTGCCATTGGTGAACTGCCGGCAAGGGAACCTTGGACCTGCCGCCGGGATCGCTACCTTGGGTGTTGCGGGATCCAGTGTCCCGTTTCGACTCCAGGGAGCGACACCATCATGGACTTGTTTCGGATTGAAGGCGGAAGGCCCCTCTCGGGCACAGTCAAGGCGGCCGGTGCGAAAAACGCCGTCTTGCCGATTCTTACGGCGGCCCTTCTGACCGAGGAGCCGTTGGAGGTCCAAAATGCCCCCGGCTTGGCCGATGTGGACACTTTGCTCAATCTCCTGCGCGAATTGGGCTGCGAGGCCGAGCGCAGCGAGGGGGGACGCGTGCACATTCAAAGTGCCAAGCAGCCCCATTACCGGGCGGGCTGGGAACAAGTTCGTCGCATGCGCGGCTCCTTTTGCGTGCTTGGGCCGCTCTTGGCCCGCACCGGTCGCGCCGAGGTCAGCTTGCCCGGCGGTTGCGTCTTCGGCGTTAGACCGATCGACGTGCACCTCAAGGGTTTGGAGGCTTTGGGCGCCAAGGTCGCCATTGAGCACGGATTTGTGATGGCCGAAGCTCCGCCAGGCGGCTTGGTGGGGGCCGAAGTTTTCCTGGGCACCGCCTTCGGTTCTTCGGTCACGGGAACCATGAACGTCATGATGGCGGCAACCCTGGCCCGCGGCCAAACCATCATCCAGGGCGCCGCCTGTGAGCCGGAAGTCGAGGACCTTGGCAAGTGCTTGATCGCCATGGGCGCCAAGATCAGCGGACTCGGTTCGCCGCGCTTGATCATCGATGGCGTCGATTCGCTATCGGGCGCGACCCACAGCGTGCTTCCCGATCGCATCGAAGCGGGTACCTACCTTTTGGCGGGTGCTTTGACCGGCGGCCAGGTACGCGTCGACAATTGCCCGAGCGAGCACCTCTCCGCTTTATTCGATCGCATGTGGCAAGCGGGCTTGCCCTTCGAGCGGGGTGAAGATTGGGCCGAAACCCTGCCCTGTGGCTTGGGCGCGCGCCCTCGCCCCACGGATGTCACCACCCAGCCCCATCCGGGTTTTCCGACCGATTTGCAGGCGCAATGGATGGCCCTGATGGTCTTGGCCGACGGCGTCAGCGTGATTACGGAGCGCATTTACCCCGACCGGTACATGCATGTGGCCGAGCTCCTGCGCATGGGCGCTCGCATTCGTCGCCAGGGCACCGCATCCGTGGTGGAGGGGGTGCCCAACCTCTCGGGTGCGCCCGTTACAGCCTCGGACTTGCGTGCGTCAGCGGCTCTGGTGCTGGCCGGACTGGTGGCCAAGGGCCAGACCGAAGTGCATCGCGTCTACCACATCGATCGCGGCTACGAGGGCATCGAAAAGCGCTTGCAATCCCTGGGAGCTCGGATTGAACGCGTGCGCAGCTGACTGAGTTTCGAGCCGGAACTTTCTGTCCCGGTTGCTACAGAGCGTTCCAGGGCACATTTTCGTGCTGGAATCCGGGGCTATGGGATGGGAGCCGTGATGCCGCGGCTTCCAGGGCCCGTGTGAACGTTGAGAAAAAGGGATCCGAGAGAAGATCAGGTCAAAAAGTGGATAATGAGACCGGCTGCGCAGATGGCGAGGAGGAGCTTTTTCATGGGATTCTCGCTTTGATTCGTGTCGGAAGGGCGGGGAGTGCCCGAGTGCGTCCCCGTTGATGGGGCGCTCCGACGCGCAAGCGCTGACTTTCCTTCCGCAATTTTTTGGCCCTAGATCGCGCCAACATGGGACAGATGCGGCGGCAGCGCCTATAAACAGGCTAGACCCAGACCCAACACAGCTTCATGTTTGAGACACTCACCGAGCGGCTATCGTCCGCCTTCCAATCCCTGCGCGGTCAGCGCGAACTGAACGAGAAGAACACCGCCGAGGGGCTGCGCTCGGTGCGCACGGCCCTGCTGGAGGCGGACGTGCACTTCAAAGTGGCCCGGGATTTCACCGACCGGGTTCGGGACCGGGTGCTTGGGGAAGAGGTGCTGAAGGGCGTTAACGCGCCCGATCAGTTTGTCCACGCGGTGCACAGCTCCCTGGTGGAGCTCATGGGCCCGGAGGATGCGCGGCTCGTCATGGATGGGGCGCCCACGGTGATCTTGGTCGCCGGTCTGCAGGGTGCGGGCAAGACGACCACGTGCGCAAAGTTGGCCAAGCACTTGCGCGACAAGCACCAAAAACGGCCCCTGATGGTTGCCGCCGACGTCAAACGGCCCGCGGCCGTGAAGCAGTTGCAGGTGCTCGGGGAGCAAACTCAAATTCCGGTCTTTCACCGCGAGGGCCTCGATCCCGCCGCGCTGTGTGCCTTGGGAGTCGAGGAGGCGCGCGCCAAGGGTTGCGATGTCGTGCTGCTCGACACGGCCGGCCGGTTGCACGTCGATGATGAGTTGATGGAGGAGGTGGCGGAGATCGCGCGCCGCACCCAACCCCAGAATCAAGTCTTGGTCGTGGATGCCATGACGGGCCAGGACGCGGTTCGCTCGGCCGAGGCCTTTCACAGCAGGCTGTCGCTGACCGGTGTGATCCTGACCAAAATGGACGGCGACGCCCGCGGCGGGGCCGCAGTCAGCCTGAAAGCGGTCACCGGCTGCCCGATTCTGTTCCTGGGTACGGGCGAAAAAATCGGCGACTTGGACGCCTTCAGTCCCGAGCGCATGGCGGGCCGCATCCTCGGTGCGGGCGACGTCGTCGGCTTGGTTGAGCAAGCCCATGAAGCCATCGACGAAAAGGAAGCCCAGGCTTCCTTCGATCAGATGGTCATGGGCAATTTCACCCTGGAGGACCTCCTGGGCCAGATCCGCATGATCAAGAAGCTCGGCCCGCTCAAAAAGGTCATGGGCATGATGCCGGGCATGGGGCAGATGCTCGACAAAGTCGACATGGACGACAATCACATGGGCAAACTCGAAGCCCTGTTCCTGTCGATGACTCCGCGCGAGCGCTTGCTGCCCCAATCCATCGACATCAGTCGCCGGCGGCGAATTGCGCGGGGGGCGGGCCAGGAGGTGGGTGCCGTCAATCAGCTGCTCAAGATGCACAAGAGCATGGGCCAAATGATGCGCAAAATGGGCTTGAGTGGAGGCGGAGGCAAGGCCACACGCAAGGCACTCAAGGGCATGGCTCCGGGCGGGCAACTGGCCGGCGGCGCGGGTGGCGGCATGGGGCTGGGCGATGCAATGGGAGCCCTCGGCGGGCTCAAGAATCTGTTTGGCGGCGGTGGCGGCATGCCCGGAGCGGGCGACATGGATATGGGCAATCCCTTCGGAGCAGCCCGACCGATGGGCTCCTCGGCAACGCGTAAGAGCGGCTCAAAACGCAAGAAGCAGAAGAAGCAGCGCAACAAGAAGCGCAAGCGCTAGCCCCGAAGTCGGCGTCATCCCGCACACGAGCGGCGCCTGGAGTCGGGCGCTCCTTGGCGCGCATTCGGCTTGTGCGACGGTCGGGCAGCGGGCCCGGCTCAGCCGGAACTGGGCCTGTATGGGGACCGGAGCGCCAAGGACCCTTGATCCTGAGGCCATCCAGGGCCTAAACTTCTCGCCCGAAATTCGCAGCAAAGCTTGGCGGTGAGCGCGTCTTGGCCCTTGGAGGCCCGGCCGCAGTTTTGCCGGCGCCCGAACCGGGCGTATCAAGTCGTGCGGCGAGTGCTGGGAATCTTCGGTCAGCGAGACGCGCCGACTCAAACGGCTTGCGGGTGCCATTGCATCGAACGCATGTCGAGTCGCCGCACGCGGGATTCCCGGTAAACCACACTTTCAAGCATCACGATCCCGCTTGGGACCCAATTTTCCATGGCTGTCGTCATTCGAATGAAGCGCACCGGGCGCCGAAACCGCCCTTGCTACCGTATTTCCGTTTCCGAGCGCCGAGTTCCGCGCGATGGCCGCACCCTGGAGTGCATCGGCCTTTACGATCCGATTCAAGATCGTGAGGAGCTGCGTCTCGAGCTCGACGTCGAGCGCGCTCGCCATTGGCTTGCCGTGGGTGCCATCCCCAGCGACACGGTCAAGTCGATCTTCAAGCGCCGTGGTGTTTACGAAGGTGAGTTGGCACCGGGCGCAAAGCGCAAGGCGCGCGATCGCAAGGGGCGTCGCAAAGTCACCGCCAAGCGTACGCGCAAGCTGCAGGAGAAGAGTTCGCGCGCCGAATTGAAGCTCGGCCGGCAAAAAGCACGCGCTGAAGAGAAGAAAGCCGCCAAGGCTGCCGCCGGCTCAAGCGACGAATAGAGTCCGGCATCAGCCCAGCTCACCGCATTCTTTTTCGGATGGCGCTTCGCCACACGGCGAGTTTGCGGTGCAAGCACTCGAATTTCGCCCGCGCGCGGGTGACCTAGCCACTTGGGTTGGCAACCTCGCATTGGCGGGGCAACCCAGGTGCCGCCAATCTGCTTCGAAATGACTTCGCAGCAGCGCGTTTCGTCCGCGATCCCCTTTCCCCAGATTTGCTTCCACAGCGTACGCGCCGTGAAGTTTTTGGAGTCCTGAAGATGCCCGCAGGTACCAAGGTCAAAGTCGTCTCCGACCTGATTCAAAAAGTCAATTTGCGTTGGGACCCGCCCAAGCGGCTCAAGGACGCAAACTTGCTGGAGCACGGATTGCTCTGCGTTTTGTCGCGCGAGCTTTCTGAATCCAAAGCGGAAGCGACGCTCAAGGCCCTGCGTCGGGACTTTGACGATTGGAACGTTCTGCGCGTTAGCCAGGTGCAAGAGGTCGCCCCCTCGGTGCAAGGCAAGGACGACGGACAGAACCGCTTGGTTGCCGCCATGATCAAGCAGTACCTGCAGGAGATCTTCCAGCAGAACCACGGCTTCGATCTTGAGTTCATGCGCGAGGACATGGCCGAAGGGGCCAAGATGTTCATCAAGTGCACCTACCTCGGGGTTCCCGCCGCCTATTACTTGCTGTGGATTGCGGGTGACGAAGCGATGCCGATCACGCTGGATATGGTGCGTGTTTTGGATCGTCTCGGGGTCATCCCGCGCACGACATCCCTGCGCAAGGCGCGCACCCTGATCGAGCCCTTGGTCCAGAAGAAGGGTGGTGAGCTTGAGCTGGCCAGCCACCTGGGTGAGGTGCTCGAACGTTGGTGCGACCTGCGCCGTCCGAAGTGCTGGTTGTGCCCTCTGGCCGACGGTTGCCCGCACGGCAAGAAAGTCGTCAAGGATTGGAAAGCGCAGCAGGAGCGCATCGAAGCGGCACGCTTGCGCAGTGAGTCGCGCGCGGAGGCGCAACGTCAAAAAGATGCGCAACGCGCCAAGCGCGAAGAAGATCGCAAGGCCCGCGAACGCGGACGCCTGACGAAGAAACTTGAGCGAGAGCGCGAACGCGAGCAGCGCCGTTTGGCTGCCGAGGCCAAGAAGCGCGAGAAGGAATTGAACGCGAAGAAGCGCGCCGAGGAACTTGCTCGCAAAAAGGTCGAAGCCAAGAAGAAAGCAGAGCTCGAAAAGAAAGCTGCGGCCAAGAAGAGGGCCGAAGATGCCAAGAAAGCTGCGGCCAAGAAGAAGGCCGATGATGCCAAGAAGGCGGCGGCTAAGCTCAAAGCCGAGCAGGCCCGCAAGGCTGCGGCCAAAAAGAAAGCGACATCTAAGGCTTCCAAAACGAGCAAGTCAAAAGCTGCCGCCCCCAAGAAGGCTTCAACCGCGTCGAAGGCTTCGAGCAAGGCCAAGAAGAAGGTGACCAAGAAGACAGCGAAGAAGGTCACCAAGAAGGTTCCCAAGAAAGCCACCAAGAGTTCGGCTCCCAAAAAGGCTCCGGCGGCCGCCAAGAAAAAGACCGCTCGCAAGACGACGTCGAGCGCCAAGAAAAAGAGTGTCAGGAAACGTTGATCGCGAACCCTGCAGCGTGGTGCTGGCTTCGGCCTCGCCGCGCCGAAGGGATCTGTTGCGGGCAGCGGGGGTGCGCTTCGAACTGGCACCTTCCCATGTGAACGAAGACTTGCAGCCAGGGGTCGAGCCGCGCGACGCAGCCGAATCCTTGGCGCAGCGCAAGGCCTTGGCAGCGGTCCAGGGCGGGCATCACTCGCACGCCTATGTGCTTGGCGCCGACACCGTTGTGGCCGTGCCGGGCAAGGGGGGCTACGACCTCCTGGGCAAGCCGGACGGACCTGAGCAGGCGCGGGCCATGCTTGAGCGGCTGTCCGGTTCCAGGCACCAGGTGCTGACGGGGATTGCCGTGATCGCTCCGGGTGTGGAGGGGCGCACTCTATTGGTCGATTCCGAATGCACGCATGTGACGATGCGCGGCTTGACGGAGGCTGAAATCGACGGCTATGTGGCCTCACAGGAGTGGCGCGACAAGGCGGGTGGCTACGCCATTCAGGAAACTGCCGATCGCTTCGTCACCAACCTTGAAGGCGGCGGTTTTGACAATGTCGTCGGCCTACCCGTGCAGCGAACGCTCGAGCTACTGCGCAGGGCCGGGGCCGCCCTTTGAGGCTCCGCATCGCGGACTTTCGCCCCGGGGCGTCGGGCGCTGTCCATCTCGCCTGCGGTCGAATTGGGACTGACGCGCGCAAAGGCCGCTTGGGAGGGGGCTCGCAAGCAAACCCAGGTGCCCGGAATGCTTGCCGTCGTGGGCGCGCCTCACTACCCTAGTCGCCCTACTTTTGTAATTTCCTGGCTTGTTTTCAGGTCAGCAACGGGCGGCCATGCCCTGGCCGCCAGCCCCACGGACCAAGCGGGGCAGGGAGAAAGGGTCGCTTCCGGCCCCAATCAAATCGCCTGACTCCGCTTTACGAGCGTCCAACTGTTCCCATGAAAAAAGACATTCATCCCACCTACCAAGAGTGCACGGTCACTTGCGGTTGTGGTAGCACCTTCCAAACTCGCGCGGCTCACAAGGAAATGCGCGTGGAGATCTGCAGCAGCTGCCACCCCTTCTACACGGGTAAGCAGAAGTTCGTCGATGCGGCCGGTCGCGTGGACAAATTCCTCAAGAAATACGGCCAACCCTCGAAGTAGCCTCGCAACGGCGGCCCGGGGCCCGAGCCCTTGTCGCGTTCGAAGTCGCTGGCCGGCCGGTGCGCTTGTTCCAAGCGATTGGCTGGCGGCCCGCTCACCGGGCCCCACGCGCTCGTGGTGCGGGACTCGTTGTACAGGGCTCGTTGTGAGTTGCTGATTGCGAAGCGCTGCTTGCGAAGCGCTGCTTGCGAAGCGTAGAGAACTTCGAGCCGTTGCAAGTCGGAGACGGACTGCGATGAGCTTCGAGTGTCCCTAGGCGCCGCCACAAATGGGTTCTGGAATCTCAACGGCAACGGGGCTCGCCAAGGTGCTTCATGATCCTCGGCTTCCAAGCAAGCTACGGGGCCAAGCAAACGCACAAGCCAAAGCATCTTGGGGTCGGGCTCTTGTTCAAAGCCGGGCCAACAACGCCAACCCAACGCTTGGAAGGGTTTACCTCACAGCGCGCCAATGAGACCATCGCCCAGGGGCGCGCAGCCGACAATCCGGTTCACCATCTTTTGGATTCCTACACCCGCGTCCACACTTCGTCAGCCTCGAAGTTGAAACGCCAAGCTTCGGAGTAACCCAGCAGCCATGCCCATTGCCGAAGCTATCGCCGAGAAATTGCTCGAGAGGGCCGCTCGCCACGCGGAGCTCAATGTTGAGCTGGAAAAGCCGGAGGTCGCCAGCGATCACAAGCGTTTTCCCGAGCTGCTGAAGGAGCGCGGGCAGCTCGACAACACGGCCGAGCTGGCTGAGCGCTACAAGAAACTGCTGAGCGATCGCGAAGAGGCCCTCGCCATGCTTGAGGACAGCGACCCCGAGATGGTCGAAATGGCGCGCGAGGAATTGAGTGGACTTGAGGAGCTCGAGGAGACTTTGGATGCGGAGATCAAGGGCGAATTGGTTTCCGATGCGGACCTCTTGCGCGAGAAAGTAATCGTCGAAGTTCGAGCCGGAACCGGCGGCGACGAAGCCACTTTGTTTGCGGCCGATCTCTTTCGCATGTACACGCGCTTCATTGAATCGAAGCGTTGGAAGGTCGAAGTTCTCGAAGCCTCCGCTTCGGAAGTCGGCGGCTACAAGGAGGTCGTCTTCGCACTCCAGGGCCCGGGCGTGTGGCGCTGCTTCCGCTTCGAATCGGGTGGGCACCGAGTGCAGCGCGTGCCGAGCACGGAAACCCAGGGCAGGATCCACACTTCCGCGGCAACCGTTGCGGTGCTGCCGGAAGCCGAAGATGTGGACATCGATATCAAAGACGAAGACCTGCGCATCGACACCATGCGCTCCAGCGGGCCCGGCGGCCAAAGTGTGAACAAGACCAGCTCGGCGGTACGCATTACTCACTTGCCGACCAACACCGTGGTTTCGTGCCAGGACGAGAAGTCACAACACAAAAACCGCGCCAAGGGCATGCGCATCCTGCGCGCCCGCCTGTTTGAAGCGGAGCGCGACCGCGTTCACTCGGAGCGCGCAGCGGCTCGCAAAAGCCAGGTCGGCACGGGCGATCGCTCGGCCCGCGTGCGGACGTACAACTTCCCCCAGAACCGGGTCAGCGACCATCGCTTGAGTCAGAACTTCTCCCTGGAGCAAATTGTTGCCGGGAGGATGGACCCCATGTTTGAGGCCCTTGAGGAACAGGATCGGGAGGAGCGCATTCGCAACCTCTAGGTCGCCCCTGATCGGATCCGCTGCGGTCGAGCCGGGGGCCAGCCGCGGCCTGCGGGGCAACCCAGTGCGCAATTCGATCCGCACGCCCGGCGTCTCAAGCTGATTGAGAGCGGCTCGAATCCGAGCTCCGCTGTAGTTTCGGGGCCCATTGCTGCTAGAGGGTCCTATCGCCGGCTGCTGAGGAGGGCACCTTGCGCTTTTGAAGCCCGTCCCCAAACTGATTGAACGATTTCCAGGCCGGGCCGTTGCGGCCCAGACCCCCTGAAGAACCGGGAGCATGACCGACCCCAATTCGAACGCGATACCCGACCTGCCCGAGGATGCCGAAATCT
>JAJDES010000468.1 GCA_029259675.1 Planctomycetota bacterium | reverse complement strand
TACACAATCAATGTCTTTCCGCTTTTTGTGCTGATTAGTGCCCTTTTGATCGCCTGGTTGAGTGCCGGACTTGGGCAACGCTTCGGTGCTTTCGCCGCGCGGGGAAGTTTGCTGCTGGTCCCCTTGACCATGTTCACCAGTGTGCTCCCCATGGCCTCGCAGAATGCGATCATCAAATTGGTTCGCGATTCTTCCGGCCAACAGGGCTATATGAATCAAGCTTCCGTGAAGCACCCGCTGGTTACCTTCCTCAGCTTCCGACACGAGTTTTTTGATTTCTGGCACGAGATCCACCACGAATTCAAAGGTCCCCTGCGCGGCATTTCCGAATTTCTGCAACGCAATACCACTCCGGAACAAACGGTCTTCATTGACTACGGTGACCTCCCGCTTCTTTTTTACGTCGACGCCACGATTCGCGGCGGTTTGCAGGGCATTCCTTACGACGGCAAGCCGGAGTGGATCATCCATCGCGCCAACCGCGCCGGCACTTTCGTCAACCGCTTGGATCAGTTCTGCACAAGCAATCGCTACGTCCCGATCGTCCTGCCCGATTATCCGGATACCCGCTGGCAGAACCGCCCCGACCCCTTGATTCACTTTTACCAAACCCCCGAGATCGGTCCGACCTTGTTGGCTATGCGCGGGATTTACCCGCCGGTGACCATTTACAAGCGCCCGGATGTGCCCCTACTGGATGAAATGGGCGCACAAGTTGGAGTGAGAAACAGGCGCTAATGGCCATGCAAGGGAAGTTTCGATTCAGCCGGCAAGAGCACAAGTGCAACTGCGCCATGGCCGTCAATAGCGCAAACAAGTGGCTAGGTCTTATGGCTGTCACTTGCCTACTGGCAGTCACGGGTTGTTCGGAAAATTCGGAACCCGTCAAAGCTCGCAACCTGCTGCTCATTACCATCGATTCCATGCGGCCCGACCGTCTTGAGCAGGCAGAGACCCTGTTTCGCAAACCGCTCGCACTGGATTCCTTTCGAAAGCGCTCAACCGACTTCCAAAGCGCGATCGCTTCATCCCCTTCAACGCTTCCAGCTGCGGCCGCCGTACTGACCGGTCAACACCCCCGCGCCCTGGGCTACCCAAGCCCCACGCGCCCCCTTCCCGATAACGTCCCCACACTAGCCGAGGTATTTGGGTCTGCGGGGTTCGAGACCAAGGGCATCGTCGGGCCCTTTAGCCTGGGAGACCAAACGGGAATAGGTCGCGGCTTTGATAGCTACGACGCACCGCGCCGGAATCGTCGCGAGGACTACACCACTGCCGAACGCGCCCGCCATTACTTGCAATCCAAAGCCGAGCAAGGTCCGCCGGGATGGTTCCTCTGGGTGCATCTCAATGGTCCCCACGGGCCGAATTCGGAATGGGACAATGCCTTCGGCGGCATTGTCATTCTTTCGCGAATGGTGGAAGCGGAGGCTGTTGGCAATGCACGTCAAATGGCCCTAGCCGGCGACAACCGCTCACCCGGAAAACTACCGCTTTACCAACAGCGACAAGGCATCCTTGGTCACGATGCTTACATGCGTGACTACCATGCGCGCTTCCTTGCGGGAGATTGGTTCGCAACGGAATTGGTTGACGCGCTCAAAGCTACGGATCAATACGAGCAAACCGCCATTTGCATTGTAGGCACCCACGGTGAGAGTTTGGGCGAGCAGCGCCAATGGTTTACCCACGGCAACAATCTCGGCCACGAGGTGCTCAAGGTCCCCCTCTGGATTCGCGTTCCTGGAAAATCCGCTCAGATCGACCAGCGCGTGGCCAGTCACGTCGATTTGTTTCCCACCTTATTGAATCTCTTTGATTTGAAGGCACCGACCCCAACCCAGGGGATCGATCTATTCGGACCCCTAGATGGCAGCGGCGGCGTAGCCATATCCGAAACTTACCCACCGATATCCATGCGACGCGAGATTGCAGCAACAGGCGCAAAATGGAAAGCGGTACTGAACCCTGCCGGAAAGCTGCGGCTATACGACCTCAGTCGTGATCCTAGCGAAGAGCATCCAATAGATTCTGAAACTGACGAATCCTCCGCCCAAGTGGTGAAGGCTTTGCGGGAATTTGAGCAGCAAGAGCCTGCCGTACAAAGTGCCCCGATTAGCTTGAATGCCACGCAAAAGGGATGGCTTGATTCGCTCGGCTATTCCAGCGCCGAGTTTGAGTAACTGCCGAGTTCATACCCCGGGCGCGGCAATTCAGTCGGCGGGCAAGAGTCCCTGCGCCAAACGATCCGAGATCATCTCGGCTTTGACTCGGTTGCCGGCGCGGGTCACGTGCACGTGATCCTTGAAGTGCTTGGATAGCTCAGCTTCGCGCGCCTGGAATTTCCGCTCGAGGTCCACCAGCGCCCAGCCCTCAGCTTGCGCCAAATTGCGCAGGATCTCGTTGTGCTCGCGCAAGCCCGGACGAATACGCTCACCGACGACGCCTGGATAGTGCTTATCGAAGGGCGAGGCAGGCATGGTCGCAAGCAGCGCCTTGCCCCCCACCGCTTCAACATGGGCCGCTATCGATTCGATGTTGCGACGAAAGGCACGGGTTGTTTCGGGCAATAGTTGCGACTGCTCCATTTGACGCGCGGTGTCTTCCAAGGGCACCCCCACCAAAGCGTTGAGCGTGAAGTCCGCATGTCGCTTCAATTCGAGCGCGGCCACAAGCACGCTGCTGCGAATCAGGAAGCGACCCACGGCACCGTAACTAGGCTCCGTCCAGGGGCGCCGGAAGTGAGCGTAGTCCGTGCGGTAATTCGGCCAGAGCCGCGGGCGCACATCGTTGACCGCATGGTGCACGATGACGACGTCAGGTTCGAAATCCTGAACGTTTAGGAAGTAATTGACCATCGATTCGGCACTGGTCCAGCCCGAAATGCCGAAGTTCATCACTTCCACCGGACCGCCGAGTCTCTGGCTCAAAATTTCCTGCAACAAGTGCGGGAAAGCACCTGTCCGGCCTTCATCTTCGCCTTCGGTGGTGGAGCCCCCCAAGCAAGCGATGCGCGGCACCCCCGGCTTGCGCTGGGTGGCAACCTCCAAGTCGCGGAACCCGCGCGAATTGACGCCCTTGGCATCCAGCTTGAGCCCGTAGCCCACGAAGGCCCGCGGCGCGTACCAATGGTGACCTCGGTTCCAAACAAAGCTTTGGAAGTGATCGAGTTTGCGCTGATTCTCACCCAATCCGGGCTTGAGCAACGAACCGAGCCCGAAACGAGCGACAAGTTCCAACGCCACAAGCGCCACGCAAAAACTAATTGCGGAGACCCACAGGGCTCGGCGTCCGCTCCCCGAAGAGCCCGGTGCTTGGGGACGATTCGATCGGAGCTCGGTATCAACTTGGGGATCACTCATGAGCGTTGGGGCTCGCACCCGATGGGCACAGTCGCAAGGGTGCCACGTTAGCAAAGCCCACCCTCCGCCCCAGCATGAAGCCATTTGGTTCCCGCCGGACTCGGCCAAATCCCCGCTGCGCCCAACTTCGCCAAGCCCCGGACTCGGATCCTTGGCGCGGGCCATTGCAGACGGTCCCCGCTAAACTGATCGGCGACCATGGAACAGCCAGGCCCGGATTCGACCAACTCGCTTGCCTTGCAGGGTGCTACCCGGCCGGTGGAAACGTTGGGCACAAAGTCGTCACGATCGACGGCCCGGCCCATGCCCTCCGAGCCAATTGGGCAATTGCTTGGGAGACTGGGATCCTTGCTGCACCGATTTTGGAGGCGACCGCTCCAGTGCCCAATCCGCTTCCTGGCTCAAGGGCTGCTCGCAACGGTCGCCTGTGGCCTGATTGCCGCTTGCTCGGGATCTGCTTCCGAAGTCGAGCTGGCCTTGCCCGAACGCTTGCCCCCCCCCAGGCTCGCAACGCAAATGCAGCCGACCGAGGCGTCCCTCAAACATGCGCTCATCAAGGCCCGCGATGAGGAGCACACCAATGATGTTTACGCTCAGCGACTCGGTGAACCCATGGGTTTCGATGTTCAGCTGCCCGCGACCTCCTTTGGAGTGCGCTTTGAATTGCGACCCCAGCGCCGGCCAATTCTGGAGAACAAATCCACTCTGCGCGTTGACTTGATAACAACCGGTGCCGCCGGTGAACGCGAGGAGTTCACTTTCGACTTGGAATTAAGTGTCCAACGCGGTCAGCGCTGGGTTCCGGTCGAAACAAGCGTAAAACCGAGCTTCCCGGTGCACGGCATCGAATGGACCCTGCGCGACACGGGTTCCTCAACGTTGAGCGAGCAGGAAGCTTTTTTGATCCTCAGGCCGCAATTGTCCCTGCAAAAAACGGTTCAAGGACGCACGGACCAAACCACGCAGGTCATCTTGATCACCGTCGATACCTTGCGCGCCGATCACCTCGGCGCCTATGGCAACAAGCAAGTTCAGTCGCCCAATCTCGATCAATTGGCGACCGAGTCGATTCTGTACGAAGATTGCTATTCGGTAACCAATATCACCAATCCTTCTCACGCTTCGATACTGACCTCCCTACACCTCAAGGATCACCAGCTGCGCGACAACATCACACGCTTTCCAAAGGGAATACCGACCATGGTCGCTGAATTCGCAGGGCGTGGGATGCGCACCGCGGCCTTTGTGGGTTCCAAAAATTTCGAGCCGGGCATGACCGACTTCGACCTTTTGTTCGATGAGTTTTTTCCCTGCGATGGCAAGCAACGTCGCGCCGAAGACGTCAATGCGGATTTACTCCCTTGGCTGGCCGAGCACAGGAACGAGGACTTTTTCGTTTGGGTGCACTACTACGATGCGCACAGCCCGTACTCGGCCCCCTTCCCCTACAACACGCTCTACTTGGCGCGCCGCGGGCCCGGCCGCATGATCGCACTCGAGCCGGCATTGCCCACGTGGTATCAGGTGCTTGAGCTGGACGAATACACCAAACCTCAATACGCGGGCGAAGTCACTTACATAGACGATCAACTTGGGCAGGTGTTTGATCTCTGTCGTCAACTGGGGATCCTCCCCAACGCTGCGTTAACGGTAGTGGCCGACCATGGCGAATCCCTTGGGGAGCACGGCGTCCACAGTGCACACCGCGGCCTCTACGATGAAGTCACCCACGTGCCTTGGATTTTCCACCCCCCCGGTGGAGTCGAGGGCCAACGCGTCGAAGCGATGTGCAGCACCTTGGACATTTATCCAACGCTTTTCGACTACTTGGACTTGCCCATCACCCACCCGATTCGCGGTCGCAGCATGCGACCCTCGAGCACGGGGGCGGTGCCAGAGCCGCCCACGGAAGAGTTGTTTATCGAGCACAGTCACGGCGCTCAAGTTTCCATGCGCACACTTGAGCACGCAGCGATTCTGGGCCTAAAGGATCGCGATCTGACTCGCTTCCTGCAATCTAAAGCCGGTGCTCTCGAGCTTTACCATTTGCGCCGGGACCCGGCCCAACTACGCGATTGCGCCGCCGCCAACC
>JAJDES010000467.1 GCA_029259675.1 Planctomycetota bacterium | reverse complement strand
GTTCGAATCCCTGTCTCTCCGCCACTTGCCCTTGCGAAAGCGTTCTCCCGATCCGGCTGCGGCCGGATTTTCTCGTTGTTTTCGAGGGTTATGCGGATGGGGCTGAACACTGGCCACGGCGCCAAGTGGCCCGGAAGCGGTCTCTCGGGGCCGATCTTCTCCGGACCTCATGACTGCAGCACTTTGGTGAATGGCTCGTAACTCATTGGACAGAGGTGCTTTTTCAATGCGTCAACCTGAACACTTCGATATCAGTCGTTTTCGCTGAGAGGGAACGGAAATCGAACGTTCGCTAAGCGCCTGAGACCGGGCAGATGCTGCAGCGCAAAGCATGTCGGCGTTCGACACGAATGGCGGGAACCGGACCTTCGCTGCAGATGCCAAGGTTTTGGTTGAGGCCCCGATAGCGGACATGAATCGGAAAAACGTCACCACATTTTTTCGACCGGCACAGGATTATTCCGTCACTACTGCCCTTGAATTCGCAGCCGCTCGTCCCAGCGCCTGTACACGACATCTTCCTCAAGCGCTGGTTCGCTTGCGACGACGCGTTCCAGTATTTCTCTGAATGGTTCGCCCCCCCAATGAAACTCTGGGGCCATCAATCTGTCTATTAGAACCATTGTAGACTTGGGGTGCTGGTCGGGATGATCCGATGCAGCTAATTCATGGAGGAGAAGGAACGCATTTGACCGGACAAGATATGGGCTAATCTGTTTTACTGCCTCGGAAAACTCAGCGTCTGTGGCAGTTGCCGCAACGGCAAATTGTTCCGATAGGTCCCCGCTACAAATCTCCGGATCGGCCGGCCAAACTCGCTTGAGCCACGGTCCCACCCGATCGCGCCACAGAGCGTCGCTACGCGGGCCGGCGCCTATGCGATCCTCCCCCTCGACAGGTTCTCCTGATTGTTTCAGATAATCGGCTATCCAAGCTACAGCGTCACTGCGCATTCCTGCGGACATTGACCGGATTGCGTCGCGTACTCGATCCCTGGGTAGCTCCTGAGTTCCGAACTCGATGCCTACCAACATTAGGAGTTGAGCCATGTTGCGCCGGAAACTACCAAACCTTTCAAGCCGTTCAGGTGTGAACAGGTCAAGGAAGCTCGGCTTTATTGCTGCCCAGAGTTGCGGATCAATTCGAGCGTTCCAACCATACCCCTGCCATAGAGCGAAGGATTCTGTCTCATCTGACCAGTCGAACCCCGAAAGCAACACGCGCTTCACCCAGCCGGGGTCGACGGCGTACAGGTAAGACAGACGAGATGCCGCGATAACGCGTGCTGGTCGATGTGCGATTAAAGTAGGCTCCATGAGGTGATCAAGTCGTTCTACTAGGTCATGCGGGATGCCATCTCCGACTTTCAATTCGCGCGAAAATAGTGCGGCGAAAAAGCCCTTTGCTAAGTGGCCCATCGAGCAGTTGATTGCGAAGTGGACCCAATCGTCACACTCCTCCTCTGCTGTATTGGATGGATCCACTGATGCGGCCAGAAGGGCCTTGTCAAAGAGTCTCCAGTAGCTTTGCGCAAGATTGTCAGTCCCGATCGCGCCACCAGTAGCTTCCAGGATTTCAGCAACTGCTTGCGAGAAATCGGGTTGGTTGAACAGTGTCTCCGGTGCTTTGAGGAGCAATCTGAGAAGACGGTCCAGGGAACCACTTGCGGCCGTGTCCCGAAGACCCCACAGCGCATAGCGCCAGATGTCCACACGAACTGGCTCCTTGACCGCTGCGATCCGTTCTAGGGTTTTGATGGCGCGTTCACTGTCCGCCGCCGCGAACTGGCGCCAAGCGTCGAGCAGGCCTTCTCGTCTGTCGTCATCGGTTTCCAATACCGTGATGAGTTCGTCTTCGGGAAGCGAGGCGAGATCGTCAGCCCCGTATTTGGTGTCGGGTCCGAAGCTCGTCTCCGACCAGCTCACGAAGTGGGCTTGCTCGCCTGGCGGCGCTTCCCACTCCGGATACTCACTACGAATACGGGCAAGCTCACTGGCCAGTCCTTGCGTCAACGGAGGGTTCGAGAGACGTTCAATTGCTGTTATTCGATCGAATACCCGTCGATCGCGCGAGCGTGTTCGCTCATCTTCATCCACATTTTCAAGCAGTTTGTCCGGTGGGCCTGCCAGAATTGTCCTAGTGAGATGTTCCTGACCAGCTTCGTCAAGCAACGGCCAAGTAGATTGAAGCAGATCCATCGCCTCCTTCCGGGATCCAGAGTGCCAAAGGGCGGCGGTCTTAGGCATTGAGTAGCACCTCTAATTTTTCTTCTGGCGTGAAGTGCCTGCTCGCATTGACCGCCGCAATCGAGAGCCGTCTAAATCCGAGGTATGGGATACGGCGCCAGCGTGCGACGCATTCTCGACTGTGCGTGCCGTCTGCCAAATCAATGTGACGCCACCCCTGCCAAATCAAGTCAAACAAAACGGTCCAGCGCTCGTAATTGCGGTTCTGAGAGTGCGGTTCGATCGACGGGCGCTGAATGATTGTAGGATCATATTCTGAGCTCGCTTCGCCCGCTATTGCATAAAGGGTCAATGCCTCCCGAAGCAGTTCTGTGAGCACATCAATCCGTGCTGCCAGAAAGTCATCGGCGTGAGGTTGTTTGGCAATAACCCTAGTGAAGGAGTCTATGTAATCTTCTCCACGCAGCTTGACCTCAGCATCTGCAATGTGCGCAAGTTGCTCTCCGTCGGCCTCGTTATCGTCGTACAAACGGCGGTAGAAGGAACGCTTTAGGGTCAGGACCGGACGGAACACAGTGGCCAGTTCTTGGGTCGCCCACGGAGTGTCCGGTTCATCTTGAAGCATCGCTTCAAGCCCATAGTGAAGAAAGCTGTTGGGACGCATGTGCGCCCATTCGCCTTCCGCCGATACGATCCGCCAAAATTGGACGAAACCAGCACCAAGGGCGCTTTCCCCGGCCAAGCGGCTGCGTATAGCCTGCCTCAGAATCCAGTTTGCACGCCGTCCGTCCCGAAGTCTTTCTATTACCCATTCCGCCAACTGGAACGAATTGAGTTGGGCTGTAATCCAAGGAACCAAACCGCGCGCGGTCTGTCCGATCTGGGCGAAATCACCGTTCGCCATTGGGAATAGCTCGTCCAAATGCAAAGTGGGCACAGCCGGATTTTCGGCACCTTCCCGGCGAGCGACATCAACGGCCTCGCGGTATTTTTTTAAAAGCCGCTCCTCGTGCCGAGACAGCACACTGAGCCATTCAATTGGCGGGGGCGGATCGAGCGATGCAAATATGCGAGCACCGTAGCCTTCGTCGTCCGGTCGACCAGCGATGGCCCAAACAAGGTTCGCAACATCGCTTGGGTGCTGGCTCTCAGGCGGATGAGGCGCAGTCCGACTGATCATCACTCGGGTTCGCGAAAGGTAATCACGGCGGGCCTTGGCCCATCCAATCAGCGTGCGTTTCAAGTGCACGTGATTCCGCATTTGGTTGTAGAAGATTGGCTCGATATTTCGCTCTCTCCACGGTTGGGGGTCTTGTGCTTCCCGACCACGATAGGGGACGAAAATGTAGGCGGGGCCTCGCGGCGCACGTACCCGCGAGGAGACTTCTTCAGCCGCAAACGCGTCTGTCATATACCGTAGCACGGGATCGTTCAGGCTGTATCCGACGAAGAGCACTGTGAATTCAGAGAATAGGCGCGCGATAAAGCGTGCGGCCCAAGCATCCGTGAGATAGGCACGCCCAAAATCAGCGCTGGTAAGGACGAGGTGATCGTTGGCTTCATTTACCGGCGCTAGTCGGCCATGCAAGTAGGCTATGCTCTTCCAACTGACTATCCGATCATTGCGTGGAATTGGCAGCACTGGACCGGAATGATAGTCTCGACCCAGTAACAGCCCGCTCTGGGCATGCTCAAAAAAGGTGTCGTAGTTAGTAGTGACCAAACGCATTCCATTGCCACCCCGTAGGCCAGCGAGATCTAAGATCGCGCGGTGCATCTCAAGGTCTGTTGGATCGCGGTCAAACCGTTCGGCAACCACACGGCGCATTTCAACGGGAAACCTGCTTTCAAGCGCTCCGAGCATGCGATCCGGCCACTGCCATTCAATGCTTCGCTTTTTGGGGAGCGGCACCCCAAGTTCGTTGTAGCAGTGCTCGACCAGGCCGGTGTAGCTTGGCAGGCCCGCACCCATAGAGATTCCCGCTCCGCAAAATATCACAACGCGATCGTCTTCTAATTCCTGGACGAGACGATCAGGCACGAATATTCCATTGGGAACAAAAGTTGGCATTTGCTCAAGACGCAGCTAGGATTCTATCAGCGTATTCTAGCAGCTAAAAGTAGCGGTGAAAGGATTGATCCGCTAAGAACGCGATGCGGGGCAGAAGATTTGGGTCTGCTTGCCCTGCTGCGCCGCGGCAACCTACTGGTCGGTCAGACGGCAGTTTTGGGCCGTCCACGATGCTGCAGTTTGCTCCAAATGCGAACCGCGTATGCTGCGCCGCCTTGAGCCTCTATTCAAACGCATCCTTTAGGTCAGAAAGGTAGTCTGACAACTCATCGGGATACCCCCAACCAATATGACCATCAACGCGGTGAAGCTCACCCTCAAGCGAAGGCAGAAATTCTGCAAAAAGCTCCTGATCTTGCTGTTTCAGAAGGGTTTGGACAACACTCGAGAACATTGAACACAGGCTATCATAGAAGCCCTGGTCAATGTCTCCGAACTCCAGCGTGAAATCATTGCCGCATTTGACGTAGTAGATCATGAGGGTCAGCGTATCGCGGATGTTGCCATTGGCTTTCTTGAACTCACTGATGGCTTTTCGGCCTTCGGCCAGTTTTACATCCTGCTTCCAGGGCTCCTTCGGGCTGATGGCACCCTGAATTCTTGTCATGTAAGGGGCAAGATGGCCCTGCTTTGTATCATCACTCAAGAAACGAGCATGCATGAACGACGCGTTCTCTGCATTCAAACGATATAGGTCCTGCACCAGTCCAAGCAGTTGGGTCGAAGAAAACCCAGACAGCACCGGCTTGACGTCTTTCCATGAAGTCTTCGCTTTACTCATCGCCACTCCCCACGACCAAAACGCATGTTGGGGGGACTTTATGCATGAAGTCTACCGGTGGAAACCCATCGGCAAACAACTACTTGGGTCGCATCCGTTGACAGATCAAAGCCATGCGGCGAATGTCCGCAAAGATGGATCGCGCCGCAGCGTCGAAGTGAAGAGGTCAACGACAGCTGTGGGCCGGTCCCGTTCTGATGGGCGTCTACAGTTCGAAACTTTGCAAACTGTGCTTCCTGCGCAGAGCTGCCGCCCAGCACTGACGTGGCGAGCGCTCCCTGTCGCTGTGTCTTGCGCCAGTGATGCCAAAGAGCAGAGGCAGCCCCCTCTTCGAGCCCTCGACCGGGGACTTCACACTCTTGGTCTTTCGACAAAGATCGGCCCGTCAAGACCGGCGTCACTCCTCGAACCGTCACCGAAACCCCGAACACGGCGAAATGGTCACGCCTCCGCTGACGGTGGTCAGGTATCCTTGCGCAA